>JBBRUN010000057.1:0-16020 GCA_038247765.1 Gemmatales bacterium
AACCTGGGCTCGGCGGAGCCGGACGCTTTCGCGACGTTCGTGCTTGGCCTCTATAAACATTGGTTGCTGTGGTGCCAAAAAATAGGCCGCGGACGCTTCCGGCCCCCCCCGACTGATGGGAATACTCGGTTCGTCGGAGCCGGACGCGTTAGCGACGTTCGAGCTTGGCCTCGATAAATAATTGTTGCTGTGGAGCGAAACAATCCGTCGCTGACGCGTCCGGCTTCGACGAGCCGACTGTTGCGCAAACTCGAAGTCGCTCGGCTCCACAGCAGTTGCCGGAAAATCGCCCATCGACAAGTTGGAAACTTGTCGCCACGTCAGAAGGGCGTTGCGCATACAATGACGGCCGGACTGCAAACACATTCGTCGGAGTCGGGATCATGGCAGGGCACAGTCATGCGAAGAACGTTGCAGCGCGGAAGGGCAAGCAGGACGCTGTCCGCGGCAAGCTCTTCAGCAAGCTCGGGGTCTACATCATGGTCGCCGCGAAAAGCGGCGGCGGCGACCCCGACACGAACCTCCGCCTGCGCTACGCCATCGACAAAGCTCGGTCGGTGAGCATGCCGAAGGAAAAGATCGAACGGGCCGTGCTGAAGGGCACGGGCGAACTCGAAGGCGATATCGTCGAAGAGACGACCTACGAAGGCTACGGCCCCGGCGGCATCGCCATCATGGTCGAAGCGCTCACCGACAACCGCGCCCGCACCGGAGGGGACGTTCGCCTGATCTTCGACAAGAATGGCGGCAACATGGGTCTGCCCGGTTGCGTCGGCTACCTCTTCGACCGCAAGGGGCTCATCACGATCGATGCGAAGATCTACCCGGACGAAGACGCCGTGATGACCGACGCGATGAACGCCGAGGCCGACGATTTCCAAAACGTCGAGGGGATCTACGAGATCACCTGCGAGCCCTCGAAATTCAACGCCCTGCAAGATGCGCTGTTGAAGGCGAAGTACGAATTGATCGAAGCCGACGTAAAGGCCATCCCGAAGGCGATGCAAGAGATCGACGTCGAACTCGGCAAGAAGCTCGTGAAGATCATCGACAAGCTGGAAGAAAACGAAGACGTGCAGAACGTCTACACGACGGCCCACCTCACCGACGAAATGATGGGGTGAAGCGAGTGGCGGACGCCGTCGCGCGTCCGCATTGGGAATTCGGCTTCCCGATGTCGGCACCCGCCCTTCACACGTTGTAATGGTCCTGCTGAGTTCGTAGCCTAATCCGCGTGTTTCGTCGTACGAGGGCTGGCGTCGATGGTTGCGGATGTTCCCCTCCTCCGATGCTCGATCGTGTTCGTTTGCACGGGCAATACGTGCCGGAGTCCGCTGGCCGAAAGCCTGTGTCGCGCGAAACTGTCGCTGGCGCTCGGTTGCCAACCGGGCGACTTGGAATCGAAGGGTTTCCGCATCGCATCGGCCGGAGTGATGGCCTACCCGGGCGACTCGGCGACACCGGAAGCCGCGCTCGTCGCCGCCGAGCTCGGGGCGGATTTGTCCGGGCACGCCAGTCGGCCGTTGAACGCGGAAATGCTGGCTGGAGCTACGGATGTATTCGCGATGACCGAAACCCATCTCGCCGTGTTGCTTTCGTTAATCGGCGGGTTGGGATGGGAACCGAAGTTGCTCTGCGGAAACGACGATCTCCCCGACCCCATCGGCGGGACGCTCGACGAATACCGGGCGTGCGCCCGAATCATCGCCTCGCATTTGGATCGCCTCATTTCAAGATGGTTGGAGCCATGAACATAGCAGTCGGCAACGATCACCGGGGCGTCGGGGTGAAGCAGCGCCTCGCGGATACGCTCAAATCTTTGGGTCACACGGTTCACGACCTCGGGGCGAACAGCGCCGCGAGCGCCGATTATCCGGATTACGCCATCCCGGTGGCCGAGGCCGTTGCCGGCGGCAACGACGACCGCGGCCTGCTGATCTGCGCCACCGGCCACGGCATGTGCATCGCGGCGAACAAAGTCCACGGCGTCCGCGCCGTCAACTGCCGGGATGTCGTGGACGCCGAGATGAGCCGGCTCCACAACGACGCCAATGTGCTCTGCATTTCGGCCGATCTCCTCTCGGAAGAAGTCATCGAGCGGATGGTCAAGACGTGGCTCGAAACGCGGTTCGAGGGGGGTCGCCACGAGCGCCGGCTCGAAAAAGTGAAGCGCTACGAACAAGAACACGAGGCGTGATTCGCGCGGGCGATTGCTTGACGCGCCGGAAGTTCCGCCTTACTTTGTCCGCGTTCCTTCGAAATGCCGGTCGCCCGCTCGGCGAATAACCCCGGACGATTCTTTCCCACGAACCCACGAGCTACGCCACGATGTCCACGCCGAATACCCCCGACACGCCGTACGGCTTATCCCCTGCGCCCGGCGCAGTGACGACGGCTGGACCCAAGCAGACGCGTGCGAACACCGAAATCAAATTGATCAGCCACTCCAACCTCTATTACTGGTGGCCGGTTTGGGTGTTCGCATTCTTCATGGCCGCTTGGACGTATTTCGAGAATAACCGGCTGGCGATTGTACCAGCCGGGGCCACGGTGCTCCCCATCGGCGAGAAAACGGGCAAATTCACCATCGAATACAAAACCAACGACAAAGACCCCAACACCGGCGAAGCCATCTTCACCAATAAGCAACTGCACGAAGCGACCGAGCGCAGCAAAACCCCCGAAAAGCTCGAACCCTTCCGCCCGCGCATCTCCGCGAACGCCGCCCTCGGCTCCCTTTTCGTGGTCGTGCTCATCCTCACGATCATCATCACCAACGTCCCGTTGCGGGGCTTGTGGTCGTTCATCGTGCTGATGCTCGTCTTCCTGCTGGCGCTGATCGTTTCCCTGCTGGGCTGGTGGGATAAAATCTTCGAGACCGTCGGCGATCTGCACATCCACATCAACATGGCCGGCTACCTGACCATCGGCTGCGCCGTGTTCGCGCTCTGGGCGCTGGCGACGTTTGTGTTCGACCGCAAGGCCTACGTGATCTTCACGCCGGGGCAGATCAAAGTGTGCGAGCACATCGGCGACTCCGTGCAGACGTACCCGACCGCGGGGATCTCCATGGAGAAGCAACGCGATGACCTCTTCCGCCACTACATCTTGGGCTTCGGCTCCGGCGATTTGATCCTCAAATTACAGTCGGGCGAGAAGCGCGAGATCCGCTTGCCCAACGTACTGGGCATCGGTTGGCGCTTGAAGACGGTCGAAGATATGCTCCGGACGATGTCCACTTCGAATTGATTCGGTAGCTCAGGCTGGCCGGCTCGCCTTCCCGAGGCGGCGAAAGCCGCCGATCATCTGCTTCAAGCCGCGCCAGCGTTGCCCCACACCGCGGCCGTAGTTGAAGCGCAGCATTCCCAGCATCGCATCACTTTGGGCGGGGTCGTTCGACAGCCCCGCTTCGACGTGCGGACGGTATTTCCCGCTCCGCATCGAGATCACCTTCGGGTAGGTCATCGCGAGCAATCCCTCGGGTCCCTGCGTCGATCCCCAACCGCTGGCTCCGCGGCCGCCGAACGGCGTGGCCGGGTGCGCCGTAGGTACCACGGTGTCGTTGAACACGACCGAGCCGACGCGCAATTCCGGGATCGCGCGCGTGCCCGCACTGTAGACGCTGGACGATAATCCGAAGTCGCAAGCGTTGGCTTGGGCCACCATCGATTCGAAGCCGTCGCACGGGATCGCCGCAACGATCGGCGCGAAGCTCGCTTCCCGGCAGACGGCCATGTCGATCGTCCCGTCAAAGATGACAGTCGGTTGACAGCGGCCATCCGGCGGGGGAAAAGCGGTGCCGCCCTTGTCCGCCGCATCCGCGATCAGCCGATGCATCTGCTCGACTTGCCCCGGCGTTTGCAGGTTCACCGGTCCAGTCATCGCGATCAGCGCTTTCAATTTCTCGGCGAAGGCCGGGTAAACGCTTCGATCGACGAATGCCCGCCGGGTGGCGATGCAGGTCTGGCCGCTGTTCAGCATTGCCCCGTACAAGATCGTCTTCGCCGCGAGATCGAGATCGGCGTCCGCGAGCACGAGCGCGGCATCGACGCCGGAGAGTTCCATCACGCTCGGGATCAACCGCTCGCCCAGACGCGCCGCCAACTTTCGGCCGACGGTGTCCGAGCCGGTGAATTGGAGGAAGTCGATGTCGGCTTCGACGAGATCCGGCCCGGCCTCGCGGGTGGCCGGCAGCATTTGGAACAAGTCGCTCGGGAAGCCGGCGTCGAGCAACCACCGGTGCAGGACGACCGCCATGCGGGGGGCCTGTTCGCTCGGTTTCCAGATGACCGCATTCCCCGCAACGAGGGCGTGCAGGATCGGGACGGCGTTCAGAAACAGCGGGTAGTTCCAAGTGCCGATGATGCCGACGACACCGTGCGGCATCGGCACTTGACGAGTCGAAACCCCGAACAGCCAGAGCGGGCGACCGGCGACGCGCTTCGAGGCCAAGATCGATGCGGCGTTCGATTCGAGGTACTTGGCGGCCCCGGCGGTACTGAGGAAATCGGTGCCGATGACCTCCGACGCGGGCCGGTGGACATCGGCTTCGATGGCGTTCAGCAGCTCGTCCGGGGCATCGACTAGCATTGCCCGGAAGGCCCGCACCGGCTCGAGCCGCTTTCGAATCGAGAGACGAGCCCACGCGGCTTGGGCGGCGCGGGCACGGGTCGATTCTTCGGCGAAGGGGACTGTCATCGCTCGAACCCGCGTTGGAGGTGTCCGTTCATTCTACCGGTGCTGGCGTCGGAAAATCCTGTAGGCCGGACGCGGCGGGTGTGGTGCAATACTTGTCCCGCCGGTTCGCCTCTCTCGGAGTGCTTCGGATGCTGCGCCTTTCTTGCCTGATGCTCGCGTTGATCTCGGTACCCGCGTTCGGCGAAGATTGGCCCGGCTGGCGCGGGCCGCGCCGCGATGGCACCGCCGACGCCAGCGTCTACCCGACTGAATGGAACGAGAAGAAAAATACCAAGTGGAAGCAGCCGATCCCCGGAACGGGGCATTCGTCGCCGGTGGTGATCGCGGGGAGAGTATTCCTGACGACCTGCGTCGACATCGCGGACGATGGCAAAACCCCTGCGAAGCGGATGCTGCTCTGCCTCGACCGCAAAACCGGCGAACAACTCTGGGCGCGCGAATGCCTGGCCGCCCCGCTCGAACCGAAGCACAAGCTCAATAGCTACGCCTCCAGCACGCCCGTCGCCGACGGCGATCGCATCTACGCTACCTTCCATGACCAACCGGCGCTGCGCGTCAACTGCTACGATTTCTCCGGCAAGAAGCTCTGGGACACCTCCCCCGGCGAGTTCCACTCGGTCCACGGATTCTGCAGTTCCCCGCTGGTTTTTAAGGACTTGCTCATCATCAATGGCGACCAAGACCCCAAAAAAGACGGCAAAGCGTATATCGTCGCCCTCGACAAACTCACCGGCCGCGAAAAGTGGCGCATTGATCGGGTGAACCGATTGCGGTCTTATTGCCCACCGCTGCTGATCGAAGTTGACGGGAAGCCGCAGATGGTGCTGACGGGTAGCAAGACGGTGTGCGGCTTCGACCCGGCGACCGGGGAATCGCTTTGGACGGTGAAGGGGCCGACGGAGCAATTCGTGTCGAGCCCGGTGTTCCAGATGGTCGAGGGCCGGTTACCGGCGATCCTCGGACTGCCGTGCGGAGCGATCACCGCCGCGAAGTGGAAGCAGCCGACGGTGTTCCTGACGGCCGGCTTCCCGGAACGCTGGGTCATGGCCATCAACCCGCGCGGCACCGGCGACGTGACGAAATCGCACATCCTCTGGAGTAAGAAAAACGACGGCGGCTACGTGCCTTCCCCGGTAGTCGACAAGGGCTTGGGGTACGTGATCACCGATGAAGGGCTATATTCAGTGTGGGATCTGCTGACCGGTCGGACACTCTGTAAAGAGCGGGTGAAGGGGCACCAAACCGGTTCGCCGGTCGTGGCGAGCGGGCATGTGTATTTCACGAACGACGATGGGGAAACCAACGTGCTCAAGACCGGCGCACTGTTCGAAGTCGTGGCCAAGAACACCATGAAAGAGAAGTGCTACAGTTCCCCCGCCTTCAGCGATGGCGACATCTTCCTGCGCGGCGAGAAGCACCTGTTCTGCATCGGCGCGAAGTAGCGGGGTGGCTCATTTCAATTCCGCCGCGGTCACGGGGCGGAGGCCCATCTGTTGGGCGTTCAACCCGCCGTCAACGGGGATGACGATGCCCGTGGCGTACCGCGCCGCATCGCTGGCGAGGAAGACAAACCAGCCGGCGATATCCTCGACGCTGGCGATCCGCCGCAGGGGAATTTGCTCGAGTATCTGCTGTCGCTCCGCCGGCGACGACTGCAACCCGAAGTCGGTGAGCGGCGTTTCGACCAAGCCCGGCGCCACGGCGGCGGTCGTGAAGCCGAGCGGGGCGAGTTCGACCGCGAGTTGCCGGGTGAGGGCGTCGATGGCCCCTTTGCTGGCGTCGTAGAGCGTGTGCGCCGGTTCGGACCGCGTGCCGTTGAGCGAGGTCGTGAACAAGATTCGTCCGCCCCGACCCGCGGCCCGCTTCGCCACTTCTCGGCTCGCGCTGATCGCACTCCAGACGTTCAACCGGAAGACGAATTCGAAATCGGCTTCGGTCAATTCCAAAAACGCCGGCTCGCGGAAGGTACCGACGTTGTTGACGAGCACATCGATCCCACCCAGCGCAGTCCACGCCGCTTCGACCAATGGCCCGGCCGCATTCGTGCCGTTGAAATCGGCGGTGAAATAGTAGCATCGACCGGGAAAGTCGCGTTGCAACTCGGCTAAGCCAGCCACCTCGGCCGCCGATTGTTGGGATGTCAGCACGACGCAGGCACCGGCCCGCAGCATTGCTTCCGCGATGGCCCGGCCGATGCCGTGGCTACTGCCCGTGACGAGGATCCGTTTGCCCGAGAGAATAATGTCTCCGCTCCTTCGGCTAGTGTCGGGCCCCAAGGCAGACGGCCCGCTACCCCTGGACCGGCATGCAGACTTGCTCCAGCAGTTTCTCGGCCTTCTCTTGAATCAGATCGGCGAGGTTCGGCACCGGCGCCCCGGCCGGCAGCGATTCGCGGATGGCGCTCAGCCAGCGCGGGAAGCTGTAAAGCTGCGCATAGCCGTCGAGCGAGACCGGTTCCAACCGGGCGTGCTTGCCGTTGCGTTCGGCGTCGGCCCACAGGGTCTTGCTCTTGCCGGTCATGTTCAAGTCGTCTTCGGGCCGCAGTAGAATCAGGTGGTCGATCACCTGCGGTTGTACATCCATCACGCCGAGTTTGATTTCTAAATCCTTCGGTTTCCCAGCCCCGCGGGCGAGAAAGAGGCCGATGCCGACCTTCCACGGTTGGCCGTCTTTGCACGCCCAATGCGCCAAGCTCACGACGCCGTAGGTCGGGTGTTCGCCGAACGGCCATTCGGCCACGACGTGCTGCAGGCGCCACGGGCCGACCTTCACGCCGTGCTCGTGGCAGGTACCGAGGAACTCGCCGAGGGCGGCTTGCAGTTCGCGGGTCGCCCCGGTCAGCGCCCCTTCCGGTTCGAGCTTGCGCTTCGCCGCCCGGTACTCTTGATCCCACAAGTCGGCCATACCTGCGAACGTGAGCATCGACGGGCGATTCGGCTCGAACGCCACGGCCGGCGATGGCGCGATACCGATGAGGTCGACCGGCGTCTCGTCCGGCGGCCGGCTGAGTTCTTGCAATAGATCGTCGAATGGATCGTTTGCCGGTGTCTCGATCACGTCGATGTTCTTGATCGTGATGCCCGATTCCAGCATCTGCGGTTCTTTCCCCAGCAGAGCGTCGATGCGGTTCTGCTTGTCGGTCGCCGTCATCACCGTGATGTCGGTGCCCTGCGGCGGGGTGAACTCGGCTGGGAACTCGCCGAAATCGTGGACACGATTCACCGGCTTCTCGAACTGTACACTCGCTTCGACGCTCGCGGTGCGGTTCTCTTCCGGCCCGTAAATGATGTGGTCGAACAGGTGCCGGAACTGCTGGAGCATATCCCGCAGCGTCGGCTCGGTGCGGGCGATCCGCTGGATTTGCTCTTCGGTGAATGGGTGCAGTTCGGGCAGGCCGCCGCCGGGGACTTCATCGAGCACCGGGCGCAAACGCGCTTCGACGACTTGCTTCACGAGGTCGGCGGCCGGGGCTTCGAGGCGGAGCGCCTTCACCGTGCCGAACTTCGGCACGTGCACCGGGTTGTTGAGGCGATCTTGAATGTATCCGTCGAGGCTCGGCACGAAGCGGTTCCACAACCCGCGCTCGGCGAAGATCAAAATGCACAGCCCGTCGATCTGGTGCATCACTTGCACGATGCCCGCGAAGAAGGCTTCCGCGATCTTGTGGGCGTCGTCACTGCGACGGGCCAGCAGTAGGTCTTCGAGTTGATCGAAGGCCATGACGACGGGGATCTTCAAACTGCGGAAGACATCGCTCAGGACCTTCAACTGCGCGAGCACCAAATCTTGCCGGCTCGGCTTCACTTTGAAGTCGAGTTCGGCGAAGCCGTACGTGAGGAAGCTGGCGAGTTCGGCTTCATCGCCGAGCAGCGTCGCCTTGGCGAACCCTTGTAGAATGTGCCGGCGCATCAGCCCGGCCGTGTTGTGGGCTTCGGTCTTCTGAATGTGCGCCACACACAAATCGTAGGCCTTTGCCGGGGTCAATCCGGACTCGCTGAGCGCTTGGCCGAGCGGCATCGGCACGCGGGCGAAGTTGGCGTAGCCGGACAGATTCTCGACGAGCCACTCGGCCCGCTCCGCCGCTTGGCTACCACCGAGGCCCAAGCGTTTGCCCCAGCGACCGAGGCCCGGCGGCGGGAACAGGTCGAGCTTTTGCTCCGGCGTGAGATCCCGCAGGGCCAGTGCGAGTTGCCGGCGCACGAGCTGATCGCCGACATACTCCATCGGGCGGATGCCCTTCTGCTTGCCGCCGCCGAGCAACGTGTCGATGATCTGAAAGAGCAGATATTCGAGGAAGTCGCTGTCCTTCTGATAGATGCCGGGCGTCACGAGGAGTTGCCAAGCGCCGCCGGCACCGTGCTTGATGCTGTGCAGCAGGTGCGTCTTGCCGGCGCCTTTGTTCCCGAGGATCGGCACGACTTCGCTGTGCGCCATCGGGTCGTAGCGGTAGAGGTCGATGATCGCGTGCAGCAGATCGCGCTCCGCGGCGAATAGCTCGGCGACGTGGTAGCGGGCGCAGACTTCGTCGTCCGGGTTGCGCGCGAAGTAGTTGCGGAACGGGTTGCCGGCGCGTTTGAGGAACTCGCGGGCGTTCTCGGCGACCGGCGGGCGGGTCAGGGTGGTCGTCATCGGTGGGCCTCCATGCCTTCGGTTCAAATCAAACTTTGTGTCTGACATCTGATCTCTATCACCTGATTTCACAAAACAGAAACCAGATCTCAGATTTCTGATACTAGTCCACTCATCTCGCATTCGCGTAATAGCTCACTTCGTGGCCGATCATCAGGGCATACGCCGGTTCGGGCAGCGTGTACAACGGGCCGGTGTAGGGGTGCAGATAAATGCGGCGCTCGTCGTGTAGATTGCGCAAAGCATCGTGGAACATCCCGATGGTCGGCGCGGGGTCGAGAGTACTGAGGCTGCGGAACAACTCCGGCAGCGGGCAATCGCGGGTGACGCCGCCCCGGCTGGCCCAATCGGCGAGGCGCGTCACCAAGCGCTCGGCCAGTTCGCCGCTGTCCCACGTCGGCGACATCAGGGCGACGTGGCCTTCGCGTTCCCACCCAGGCGCCGCCACGGGTACGGGTTGCCGGCTCATCACGACTTGCGGTAGCACGGATTGAATCCTTTCGGTCATGCCGGCCAGACTCGCGGCCATGCGGTCGGCTGTTTTCAACAGCGATTGCACTTCGCCGCGGCGCTCTTCGAGCACGCGGACGAAATCTTCGAGCACCTGCTTCGGCGACGCCTGTTCCAGCAAATAGGCCAAGCCCTTCGGTGATGCCGTGCAGTATTCGACAATGGTTTTGCCCAGCGGTACTTTGCGGAGCACCGTCAGCAGGCCGTCGTCGAGGGCTTTTTTCACGGCCGGCTTCGCAGTCGCCGTTGCGGGAAAGAGCCCCGGCTCGGCTTTGGTCGCCAATAGCGCGCAGCCTTCCGGGCAGGCCGCGGCCCGCGACAGGGCATCGAGAATGAAGGGTGTGAGTTTATCGGCCAAGGGTCCGCATCCGTGCAGTCCATGGGGAATCGAGGCGCGGCGAATACCTAACGCGCCGGTGGAATGGGTATCTTAAAGCGAATGCGGGATCGGGTGCAAGCCGAACTGCATCGTGTGTAGCAACGATTCTTTGTGGTTTTCGTAAGGCGGTTGGAGTCTTCGGAACCTGCCGCTGGAAGGAAGGGTGCCAACTTAGCTTTCAGCTTTCGGTCATTCTGCATACCCCCCCTGCTGAAAGCAGCGAAACCAGCGAAAGCAGCGAAGCCAGCGAAACCAGCGAAACCAGCGAAACCAGCGAAACCAGCGAAACCAGCGAAAGCTCCGAAACCAGCGAAAGCTCCGAAACCAGCGAAAGCAGCGAAAGCAGCGAAAGCAGCGAAAGCTCCGAAACCAGCGAAAGCAGCGAAACCAGCGAAACCAGTGAAGCCAGCGAAACCAGCGAAAGCTCCGAAACCAGCGAAAGCTCCGAAACCAGCGAAAGCTCCGAAAGCTAAACCGCATGGCCGGTATTAGAATCTCGTCACGCCACTTTTGCACAAACCAGCTTTCAAACCTGCACTCCGTACTAATTCGGCGGCAGCAATCCCGGATTGCCGAAGACCGTCTTCCACGGGCGGATCGTCCACGTCACGAAAATCCCGGCGGCGTGGAACGGGTCGGCCTTCAACAGCTCTTCGGCCCCGGCGGCGTCGTGCGCTTCATACACGATGAGCGCGCCGTAGTCGTCGAGGAACGGGCCCGCCACCGCGAGTTGTTTCTGCTCGATCAGGCCTGTGAGGTAGGCCCGGTGGGCCGGGCGGTGCTCGTTCACTTTCGCGCTATCGTCGATGTACTGGATGACGGCGGCGAATTTCATCGGTTGTTCTCCACGGTGACGGTCGCGCTGCGCTCGGCTGGGAAATAGTAGCGGGCCAACGCGGCGTGCACCGCGAACAGCGAGCCGGTACAGATGAGGTCGCCGAGGAAAGTGCCCCGGTAGAAGGGGATGCCCTGCCGGTAGCAATCGAGCAGCCCCGCCACCGTGTACGGGTACGGCATCGCCTGATTGAGCCACGACGCGAAGTTGCTGAACAGAAAGAACAAGGCGCTGGCGAGCACGGCGCCGCCGGCGATGCGGAAGGGGTTTTGCGTCCGGCGGACGAGCGCGAAACCGATGATCGGGTAGATGGCCAAGCTCGCGACGATCGACGCCAACGGCAGGTAGTCGTCGTGGTAGTCGTGGGCGGCGTAGTTCAGCACGTCGGACAGCAGTTTGGAACCGAGGGCCAGAATCAGGCCGGGGATCAGCCCCATCCGTCCGGCGACGAACAAGCCGACAGCCCCGAATGCGGCGAAGTTGTAGGCCCGGTACGGCTCGGGGACCAGCGGCAGCACGGCGCAACCGAGGCCGAGGAGCAAGCCCAATGCCAGCGTCATCGGCGGGATCGACGGTTCTTTCGCGGGCGCGGACTCGGTCATCGCGGTACTCGGGAGATGGCGGTGCAGTCGGTGGGTTATCTTAGTCGGTTCCCGATTCGCTGGACACCTTCGGGGTCGCTTGAACCGAAGTCGCCATTCGTCGGCGCAACTTTTCCAGCGCCCACGCGGCCGCTTCGCGGATCACTTCGTCTCCGTCCAGCGCGGCCAGCTCCAACGCCGGGATCGCGTTCGCATCACCGGTGTTGCCGAGCACGATGGCAGCGTTGCGCAGCAAGCCCGTGCGCTTGGCCCGATAGAACGACGTACCCCGGAAACGCCGGCGGAATCCGGCGTCATCGAGCAACAGCAATTCCACCGGATCGAGTGCCACCAACTCCGGGTTCGCCGGGAACGAACCCACAGCGCCGTGGCGGTTCCACGGGCAGACGTCTTGGCAGATGTCGCAACCGAAGAGCCAACCGCCCATCGGCTCGCGGAGTTCGAGCGGGATGGCGCCGCGGAGTTCGATGGTGAGGTAGCTGATGCATTTGCGGGCATCGAGGACGCCCGGCTCGGGGAAGGCCTGCGTCGGGCAGGCGTCGAGGCAAGCGGTGCAGGTCCCGCAGTGGCTCGCGGTGTGCGGATCGCTCAAGGGCAGGTCGAGGCTCGTGAGCAGTGCGGCGAGGAAGAAGAAACTCCCACGGTGTTTGTCGATGAGCATCGTGTTCTTGCCGAACCACCCGAGGCCGGCGCGGCGGGCGAAGTCCCGTTCCAGCAGCGGCGCGCTATCGGCCGCACCCTTGGCCCGACAACCGGGTCGTTCGGCTTCCAGCCACGCCGCGAGGTCGTTGAGTTTGTCCCAAAGGAAACGGTGGTAGTCGGGGCCAGTGGCGTACTTTGCCACCGACGTTCTCGGACTCGATCGATCCGTGTTTGAAACTGAAAACTCGGAACCGGAAGCGTCTCCGTAGTCGAATCCCAGCATCACGACGCAGCGAACCGATTGCAAAATGTTGGCGGGGTGGCGGCGCTGTTCGCGGTGGTCGTGCAAGTAATCCATCTCGCCGGCGTAGCCCGCATCGAGCCAGCCGGCGAAGCGGTCGAAGCCGTCGGCCTCCGTCGCCGGGGCGATGCCGAAAAGTGTGAAGCCATGCCCGACGGCTCGTTCCCGGAGGCGCCGGGCGAGATCGGCGTCCTCGGTGGGGCCAGTAGCGCTGTGGCGATCTTCAAACATTCCATCAATGTGCGAACCGGCGGAGAAGCTGTCGAGAACCCGTCGGGGAAATCCGCGTCATCCGCCGAAGAGGGAGTCGTCATCGCGGTAGTACCCGCCGCCGGCGAGCACCGGCAATTCCGTGAGTTGGTAGGGGATCGTCAATTCGATTTCGACCCAAGCCCCGTTCGGATCGACGCGGGTTTGCACGCGGCCGCCGATGTTCCAAATCAGCGAGGCCGCCTCCCCGGCGGGGTGCGTCTCTTCGGCTTCCAGGGAGTTGTCTTTGCGGATGCGGTAGCTCGGCGACCAGATTTTCGCCAGTTCGGTCGCGTCGGCCCCGCGGAGGGGTATACGCAGCGCCAGCGTCATGTTCTCGTGGGTTTCGTCGGGCCGCAGTGCGAACCGCGCCGGGCCGCCCTCCCGCCCCATCGGCTTGCGGGCGAAGGCGATCAACTCGACGGCGACCAGCGCGAAGCATTCGAAGGGGACGACGAGACCACGCTCGGGCAGCGGCCCGTGGATCGCGACGGTGCTACCGGCCGGCGCGGCTTGCTCGACCCACGTTTGCAGCACGGGGACGGTCTCGTCGGGCTTGGCGCCGCGGCCCGCTTCCGCAGTCTGGTTGCGCTGCTGCGCCTTCGACGCCGACACGCGAATCTTGTGCTTCTGGGTCGTGCGGAAGGTCCAGAGCGATTGGCGCATGCGCCGCTCTTCGGTGATGTCGCGCAGTCGGATGACCGAGTCGGCGGCGGTGTCGCCGGGGACGGTGAATTGATCGAGGTAGAACCAAACGCCGGTGCCGTTGGGCGACTCCGGCCGCACGAGGTAGATCGGCGCCGACGGGTCGGCGGCCTTCAATTGCCGGCCGACGACGGTGTGATCCGACGAAGCGGTGATCCAGAAATCGCGCCGCGTCGCGGCGGTCGGCAGGTGCAGTTCCCGGCGGGCCGCCGCGTTGGCGTAGGTCATTTTACCGTGGCGGTCGAGCGTCAAGTAGCCGTCGTCGGCGTGCTCCACGACCCAATCGAACTTGACGCGCTCTTGGTGCAGGCGGCGGTAGCGGTTGAGGCGCAGCAGCGCGCGGATGCGCGTCCGCAGTTCGATGCGGTCGTACGGTTTGACGATGAAATCGTCGGCGCCGTTTTCGATGCCGCGCAGACGCGAGGCGCGGTCGTCGAGCGCCGTCACGAGGATGATCGGCACCTCCGCGAGCACCGGGTCTTCCCGGAGTTTCGAGCAGACGGTGAAGCCGTCCATGCCGGGCATCATGATGTCGAGCAGTACCAGATCGGGGAGTTCCGCCCGCGCGAGCGCCAGCGCGTCTTGGCCGTTGGCCGCGAAGAGCAGGCGCACGTCTTGGTTCGTGAGCAGGGCTTCGAGGGTATCGCGGCACGGTTGCTCGTCGTCGACGATCAGCACGATCGGCAGGGCGGACATCGGCTCACTCCGGGTGGGCGGTCGGTTTCGGGTTCAACAATTGGGCGATCTTCGCCGTCAGCGCCCGCAGCGTGAACGGTTTGCTGAGGTAGTCGGTGGCGCCCGCGGCCAAGAGTTTCTCGCGGTCGCCGGTCATGGCTTGCGCCGTGACGGCGAGGATCGGAACCGGCGCCGTGATCGGGTGGCCGCGCAGCAGTTTGATGGCGTCGATGCCGTTCATCCCCGGCATGTGGCCGTCCATCAAGATGATGTCCGGCCGCGTTTCGAAGGCGTGCTCCACGGCGAGGTGGCCGTTGCGGGCGACGGTGACTTCGTAGCCGCGCGCCCGGAGGTAATCGGACACCATCCGGATGGCCGGCTCGGAATCTTCCGCGAGCAGCACGCGCAGGCCGCGCCCGTCGAGGGCGGGGGGCGGGGTTTCGATCAGGCTCGCCGGGTCGTGCTTGCCCGCCGTCGGTTCCCAGGGCAGGACCACCGTGAAGCGCGACCCGGAACCGGGCTGGCTCTCCAAGATGACTTTGCCGCCGTGCAGCTCCGTCATTTTCTTCACGAGCGATAGGCCCAGCCCGGTGCCGACGAACTGTTTGGCCCGGCCGGCGGACACCTGCACGAACGGCTGGAAGAGCCGCTGTTGATCCTCCGGGCTGATGCCGATGCCGGTGTCCCAGACGGAGAAGCGGATCGTGCCCGCGCGGGGATCCGCCGCGACTTCGAGCCCGAGCGAACCGCTGTCCGGGGTGAACTTCACGGCGTTGCCGAGCAAGTTCACGAGGATCTGCTTCAACCGGCGCGGGTCGGCGCGGACGTACTGCGCGAGCGGGTCGGCAGTGAAGGTCAGGCGGAGCCGCTTCTTGAAAGCCGTCGGCTTGACGAAGAGCAGCGACATCTCGCACATCGACGCCACCGGCACCCATTCGGACTGCAAATCGAGCATCCCCGCTTCGACCTTGGAAAGGTCGAGGATGTCGTTGATGAGTTCGAGCAAATGCCGGGCGCTGCTGGTGATCGTTTTCAGGCTGCGATGCTGTTTTTCCTGGAGTTCCCCGTACACCCCTTCGCTGAGCGCTTCGGTCAGGCCGAGGATCGACGTCAGCGGCGTCCGGAGTTCGTGGCTCATGCTGGCGAGGAATTCGTCTTTGAGGGTGGCCGCACGGGCGAGGGCGTCGTTGGCGGCCCGGAGCTCCGCGGCGTGCCGGCGATCGGTATCGTCGACCGCCACGGCGTGCAAAATTACGCCGCCGGTGACCGTGGCCCCTTTCACAAGGGTCGTTTGAATCCAGCGGTTTTCGCCGTCCGGCTTGACGATGCGATATTCCATGGCGAATCGCGAGTACGGGCTTGCCAAGTGCCCGTCGAGTTCCCCGCGGATGCGTTCCAAATCGTCCGCGTGAATACAGTTCCAAATGCGTTCGTAGTCCGCGTAGAGATCCGCCGGTGGAATGCCCCAAACCGAGGCGCACGCGGGGCTGACGTAAATAAACCGGTGGACGCCATCGGCCCCGATTTCATACTGGAAGACGACTCCGGGCACCGAATCGAGCAGCTTGCGCAGCCCGCCGTTCAGCAGCTCCGGCGCCGGCATCATCTGGCTATCGAGGGGTCTCGATGCGCTGGTTCGGTCCATCGCCGCTGCACTCGTGGGGAAATCCGCGTACTCCCTATATCGAAGAGATCGCGCACGGATTGTCCCATCGAAGCGCAGTTCGCGCCGGCGCGACAAATTGGGGCCGGAAGCGAAGTGCCATCGGCAGCGCAGGAGTTTCCGGCAACGGTG
>JBBRUN010000058.1:0-15835 GCA_038247765.1 Gemmatales bacterium
AATTTTTCGAGGTGGGCCACGGCGGCCTTCATCACCTCGGCCGATTGCAGCACGAACGGCAGTTGCATTTGCCCGCTGCCGAAGAGGTCGCCCACGACCTTCATCCCGTCGAGCAGCACCTTGTTGATGATCTCGATGGGGCTGTGCGTCTCGCGGGCCAAGTCGAGGTCGACGAACAAGGATTCGCGCCGGCCTTGGATCACGGCTTGGCGCAAGCGCTCTTCGACAGTTTCACCGAGCGATTGGCCCTTCTTCGAGACGGTCTTCTTGTCGGCGTAGTGCTCGATGATCATTTGCAGTGGGTCTTCGGTGCAGTTCCCGGCTTCGTCGAACACGCGTTCGTCGAAAAGTAACCGGCGGGCTAGTTCTTTGCCCTCTGCGTCGATGCTCGCCAGCGGCATGATCTTCGCGGCGTGGAGGATCGCGGAGTCGAGGCCCGCCTCGAGGGCGAAGTGAAGGTAGACGGAGTTGAGTACCTGCCGGGTATACGGGGCCAACCCGAAGCTGCAATTGCTGAGGCCGACGTGCGTGAGCGCGCCGGGGAGGTTCTTCTTGATCAGCCGGATCGCTTCGAAGGTTTCGACGGCACTCTTGCGGGTCTGCTCCTGCCCCGTGGACACGGGGAAGACCAGCGGGTCGAACATGAGATCCGACGGCGGGATCTTGTACTCGTCGACGACGATGTCGTAGATGCGCTTAGCGACGTCGAACTTCCATTGGGCGGTATCGGCTTGGCCGACTTCGTCGATGGTGAGCGCGACCAATGCCGCGCCGTATTTCTTCGCCAGCAGCGTTTTCGGGTCGAGCGTCTTGCGGCCGTCTTCCAAATTGATGGAGTTGATGATCGTCTTGCCGCTGCAGAGCTTCAGCGCGGCTTCGATCACCGGTAGTTCGGTGCTGTCGAGCATCAATGGCACCGTGACCACTTCGTTGTAGCGCTTCACCACTTCTTTGATGTCGCGCACGCCATCGCGGCCGACGTAATCGACGCAGACGTCGAGGATGTGGACGCCTTCTCGCTCCTGCTCCTTGGCCATTTCGACGAGGCCGTGCCAGTCGTCTTTTTCGAGGAGTTGCTTGAACTTCCGCGAGCCGTTGGTGTTCGTGCGCTCGCCGACGAGCAGCGGTTTTTGATCGACGTACAGATCTTGGGCGCTCTGCAAACTCGACACGGCCGGCAGGTAGGTCGGCTTGCGTTTCGCTTGCCTCTTACCCCGGAGTTGGGCCGTGACCGCCGCGAGGTGTTCGTGCGACGTGCCGCAGCAACCGCCGACGATGTTCACGCCGAATTCGACCACGAAACGCTCGAGCCAATTGGCGAGGCCGGCGGGGTCGAGCGGGAAGTAAGTTTCGTCGCCGCGGGTTTCGGGCAGGCCCGCGTTCGGCAGCACGCTGAGGAGTTTGTTGCAGTGCCGGCTGAGGTGGCGGACATCGTCGAGCATCAAGTCCGGCCCGACGCCGCAGTTCATGCCGATGACGTCGATTTCATCCAAGGGGTCGAGCGCGACGAGCGCGGCGGGGATGTCGGTCCCCGGTAGCATCTTCTTGTTCGCGTCGATGATCGTCAGTTGGATCATCAACGGCAGCCGGACGCCGGCGCGTTTCATTTCTTCGATGGCGGTGATCGCCACGCACTTGGCTTGGAGTACGTCGAAGCAAGTTTCGATCAGGATCGCATCGACGCGCTCCTCGATCATGATTTGGATCTGCCGGCGGTAGGCCTCGGCGAGCTTGTCGAAGTCGGCGTAGATGGCGGGATCGGTGAGCGACGGCATTTTCGTGCCCGGCCCG
The DNA here is from genome assembly GCA_038247765.1 of Gemmatales bacterium. GTDB lineage: Bacteria > Planctomycetota > Planctomycetia > Gemmatales > Gemmataceae > JALHQU01. Next base: position 1,792 of record JBBRUN010000058.1, read on the forward strand.
ACGGAGCCGATGACGAAGCGCGGCCGATCCGACGTCGCGAATTCGTTGGCGACTTCCCGGGCGATGCGGATGTTGAGGCGGTTGATTTCTTCGAGCTTGTCGAGCATCCCGAATTCGTCGAGGACGATCTGCGTGGCGTTGAAGGTATTCGTTTCGATGCCGTCGCAACCCGCTTCGAAAAACCCCCGATGGATGTCGCGGATCCATTCCGGGTGGGTGTAGACCAGCGAATCGGACAGGTTCAGCAGCGACTTTCCATTGGGCGAATAGCCCCAATCGGCGTCGGTCGGGCGGTATTTGTGGAGACTGGTGCCCATGCCGCCGTCGAGGATGACGACGCGCTCGCGGGCCAGGGTCAGGAAGTCGGTCGGCATAAGATCGACACTCGCGGAACTCGCAATACAAGCAACGAGATTAGGATAGGAGTTCGGGTTCGCGGAAGCGCAGTTGCGGATTGGAGTAGTCGATAAAAAAAGGCCGGCCCGCTTCGTCCTGAAGCGGGCCGACCGGTCGAGCGCGTCCTTGCGTCGACCCCGCGACTGGCGATTGTGACCCAACTCCGTCCCAGCAATCGGCGAAAGCGTAGCCGATCGGCGGGTTTTGCATCCTGCAGGCCGTGCGTCCGTGCGCGGCGTGAAGTCGAGTCGGCCAGTATCCGCGGTAGCTCCGTGCGGTGACTAGGGTTGTAAAAACCCGAATCACCGAGTGCGATCAATTGAACAGAGTGGCAGTTTGAGATTGCCCGGCGGCGCGGGTCGCGTGTGAAATCGAATCTTCGAGACGTTGATGGTGCAGCGAATCCGTCATCCCCTCAGCTCCTGTGTAGGATCGGTTGGGTCGTTCGCACGGCCATACATTACCATCGCGCAAGAATCGATCAACCCGAATTTATCGAGAAAGTAAGATGGGTAAGATAGTGCACAGGTGGCACAAAAATGAGCGGTTCGCGGGTGCAAATCGCGTGTCGACTCAAAGCGAGTAAAAAAACACCTCCACCTGTGCCGTCCGGGACAACCTTCGGGAACCCGCCATTGAATTAGAGACCTCACGCCCGATTGCTGGATCCCACTACAGTCCGACTCTCGCGAGGCGGGATGGGCTTGCAGGCCGCGGACGTTTTGAGAAGGCCTCCGAGACGGTTTTTGTAGGTTCACCAAAAGACAAACGCCCGTAACGAACACCGCAGAGGCAGGGGAATAATAGACCCGGTCCGCGGGCGAATCAAGGCCCTCCGATCACCAGCGCCGATCAGACCTACGACCAATGCTTCCGTATGCGCACCATCCCGGTTACACTGCATCTATGCGAATTAGTTTACTCCTACTCCTCGCGACGTGCCCCGCGTTCGCGCAGTCGCCGCTCGGGGTCAATGCCCCGTGGCCGGTGGACGAGGTCACACTCGTCAACGGGGCCAAGTTCCGCGGGCTGATCGTCGAAGACAACCCCCTCGGCATGACCTTCCAAACCGTCAAGCGACCGCCGGGCCGGCCGACGTTGACCTTCACGACATTCTTCGCCAAGAAGGAGATCGACAAGGTCGTGAAGCTGAGCGATGCCGACCGGGCGACGCTGCGGGCGAGGCTCGCCGAACTCGACAGCAACGGCACCGGCGAGCGGCAACGCATGATCGATGTCGAGCTGACGCCCGTCGATTGGCTCGGCCGCAAGAACGGGGCGAAGCGCTACGAAGCCGATCAGTTCGTACTGCTCAGCGCGGCCCCGGAAGAGGTCACGCGCCGGGCGGCGGTGCGGCTCGAGCAAATCTACACGGCGTTCGGGCGGTTCCTGCCGCCGCGATTCGACGCGGCCCGGCCGACGAACGTCGAACTCGCCGGGGATCTCGATCAATACAAGCGGTTGTTGAAGGCGAGCGCCGGCCAAGTGCTCAACGCGGCGGTATTCCTCCCCGCCGAGAACCGCATCTTGTGCGGCACCGATTTGCGCCGGCTCGGCGACGAGCTGCAGCGCACGCGGTTGCTGCACGTGCAGCAGTTGGCCGCGACCGACAAATACGAGAAGGAAATCCGCGAGCTTTACAAATCGAGCAAGCCCGACCTCGACCGCTTTTTAACGGGGTTGAAGCGCGAGCGCGAAAAGATTTACGCCGCGGATCGCGACAACGACAAGACCTTCGACGCCGCGACCCGCCGGCTGTTCGCGATCCTGTACCACGAGGCGTTCCACTCGTACGCGATGACGTTCGTCTACCCGTCGCGCAGCGCGGTGGAAATCCGCGACGGGAAAGGAACGGGCGAACTGCCGCGATTTATGAACGAAGGCTTGGCGCAGTTGTTCGAGAACCCGGTGATCGAAGCGGGGGAGCTCCGCGTCGGCCACGCCGACCCGGAGCGGTTGAAGCGCATCCAAGATTGTCTGACCGGCAAGGCGAAACCGGGTGAGCCGCCGGCGTTGATCCCGCTCGCGGATTTGTTGAAAGCGGGTAAAGAGACTTTCCTCGCCGCCCACGCGAACCAACAGGAAAGCGCCGACCGGACGTACCTCACCTGTTGGGCGTTGGCCTTCTACCTGATGTTCGACCGGCACCTTGTCGGCGCCAAGGCCTTTGACGATTATTTGAAGTCTGTAAATACCGGCACCGATCCGGCCAAGGCCTTCGCGGGGCTGGTCGGCCAAGATTTGATCGCGTTTGAAAAAAACTGGCACGACTACATCCGCAGGCTGCAACCGGATGGCACCCTGCGGAAGTGACGCGTCATGCGGCCGGATCCGGCGTCGAGATCTTCACGGCTTTCAATTCGATCTGGTCCAAGTTGGCGAAGATCGCCTTCACTTGGAGGAAGTCTTTCAGGTCTTCGGTGTATTTAAGCCGTGCGTCGCTCGTGAGGTGATCCCAAGTGCACATCTGGGTGCGCCGCGGTGGTATGTCGTTGCGTTTGCCGTAACTGACGCCGGCGAGCAGGCGCTCGGCAACGTAGCGATTGTGCTCCATTTTGGAGACCTTCAGTACGTCCACCGGGTTTTCCGGGAGTTGCTCGCGCTCTTTGTATCGGATGTCGGACTTCTCGGTCTTAACCAACTTCAACCCCAAGCAGGCGAGTTTGATTTCGAAATGAATCGCCGCCATCCGGTTGGAATTGAGCATGATTTCGGTCTCCTTGGCCCACTTTATCGCCATTTCGATGCGGTTGACTCGCAAGAGCGAATCGGGGCACGCTGAGGCTTGGTTACGCGCCTGTTCGATTTTCTTTTCGGCCGCAGCTTTCGCCTCCCCATCCCCGGCTTTCATGGCGGCGTCGAGTTCGGCGACCGCGGACTGGATCGGATCGAGCAGACCGCTGGCTTTGTCGTAACCACCGGAAATGAACTGCCCGATGAGGTCTTCTTGCGGGTTTCGCAAATCGTCTAGCTTCAATTCCTCGGTGCACGACCCGAACGGCGTGATGGGGATAGGCCGTCTCTCGGCCGGCCCGGTCTCGGGAAGCTTTTGGCCGAGCAACAACTTCTTCAGCGGTTCCTGCCGGGGGAGCCACACGTACAACGGCAGCGCGGACGGCGCCGTGCCGCGCGGATAACCGAATTCCTGGCTGTATTGCCGGTAGAAACTCACGGCGGTGGAGTAGCTGTCTTGATCCTGTTCGCTGCAGAAGATGAGCGCCGGCTTCACCTTTTTCGGTGCCGGGGGTTTCGGGAGATCATCCCCGATCAGCCGATGCATCGCTTTGAGGAAGGTGCGATCCGCCACCGATTTGGGGAAGGGGGCGAAGATCGCGTTGCAGGCGTATTCGATGGCGACATGGTTGTCCGATCCTTGCACCTGATACGCATCGGCCGGATGGTATAGCCGGGATCCCCAGTCGTCGGCACGGGGGTCAAAGGCGATCTCATCCCAGGTTTCGGCCACGGTGTGGACGGCGGCCGCGGTGAACTGCCCCCAGCGGGCCGAGAATTGTTTCGACGCCTCCTTGGGTTCGTCCGTCAAAATCAAAATCCGGCAGCGGTTGCAACTTTCGAAGTGGGCCAACTCCGCGAGGTGGGTCGCCAGCGTCTGCCCCATGACGCCGAAGCCGAACAATACGTAGAGCGCGACTTCGTCCGGTTCCTTCGGGCGAATCTTCGTCAGTTCCTTCACGATCAATTGCCGGGCGGTGTTCCGCGTGGCGTTGAACGTCTGCACTTGGAACTTTTGATCGTTGGCCCGGAGGCTGGCGTCGAGTACGTCCCCCAGGGCCGGATCGATAATGTGGACGAAGCAGCGGAACGGCGGCACCCGCTCGGTTTTCGACTTGTACGCCTCGCGCACATCCACGGCGGCTTCGATGTTCTCTTCGTCGCTCCCCGTGACGAGGTACACCGCAGCGGCCTGATTCAAATGGGCGAGTTCGAAGTTCTTTTCGTCGGTCGCGTCGCCGTCCACCACGATGACGCCGAGTTCGCGGGCATTGTCGATCAACTCGTTGTCCGCGGCGCGCTCGATCACGACGACGCTATGACCCTCGTCGCAGAGTTGCTTCACGAGCGGCCAACCGACGCGGCCCAACCCGCAGACGATGTGGTGCCCGCCCCGGCACCACAGGTATAATAGTCGGAGGTTCTGCCACGACTCGGCCATGAGCTGGCCGATGGCCTGGATGCCGAGGACGAAGACGAACAGTACGGCGCAGATGCGTCCTAAAACGATGAACCCGTTGTTGCCGATGCGCGGCGACATATTCAGCAGCAGCACTTGGGCCGACTCGTAGATGACGTCGCTGGCGAGGTCCCAGTCTGAGATGGCGCATTTGTCGGCGCAGAGCGGGCAATCGACGTCGATCGCGATCCCGACCACCGCGGCTTGGGCGTCCCGGCGCTCGGTCGCCTTCTTGAATTTGGCCCGACTTTCCTCGCGGACTTTCAGTTCTTCCATCGTCACGCCGATTGCGGTCAGCGCGAGTGTGGCGAAGGCCAGCCCGATCGCCAGCATCGCGGCGTTCCGCTTGAACCACTGGTAAATCAGAATCCAACGGCTCCGTTTCGCACTCGTTTTGGTCATGGTTCGGCTCCGGGTGAAGGTGTCAGGCGGGGTCGCGGATTTCGTAGCCCAGTAGAAGGATCGCTTTCAACGTCTCGGCGGCGGTGTTGCGGTCGTAGACTTTCTCGCTCTCGGGCAAGTCGGCGTAGGGCACCAAACAGGGGTTGCGCTTTTGTTCGTCGTCGCGGGTCGGGCCGTGCGTCCAACCCGCCGCGATTCTCGTCGCGGACCAAACCTCATGGGTGTTCTCCGCGAGTTGTTCCAGCAGTTCGACCAGCGAGGGCGGCAGCGTCACGCCCGATGTTTCGAGCGGTTTGGGGGTGTAAGTCGTCATACGGTCGAATCCGGGGAGAGAAACGGAAACAGCGGCAAACCGGTGAACGCCTCGGCGCGGAATGCCGCGCCGAGGAGGCGGTAACCCTCGCCGAGGCGCCGCAATTGCGCGCCCATGCTTTGGGGGTGGTGATGGCTGCACTCGGGTTGGTTCAGGGCCGCGCGGTACCGTTCGACGGCGATTTCGATCTCGCCGAGGATCAGCGCCGCTTCGGCTTCGGTCGCCCGCATCCAGATCGCGTCGTCCGGTTGGGCGGGCCGCCATTCCGCCGCGCCGTCGAGCAACTCGCGGGCTTTCGCTTCGGCTCGCTTCCGGAGTGCGCGGGATTCTTCGCCGCGATCCAACTGGGCGCACAAACCGGCCCGCAGAAAAGTCAGTGTGGCGACGTTGATACCGGGGAAGAACCCGCCGTTCACCGCGCAGGCTTTTTCGTACTGCTCGACGGCCAGGCCGTATTCGACATCCGCTTCTTGGAACGCCGAGCGCCGCGCGGCCGAGCCGAGCGCCGAGCGCAGCGCCGCGTCGAGGAACCGGTCTCCGGGCTGCTTGTGGCAGCGACCCCAGAGCGAGAACGTATCTTCGTCGAGGTGCGAATCGAATTCGGCGTGGATCGCTTTCAATGCCCGCATCGCTTCGGGAACCCGGTTCTGTTTCGTCAAATTGAAGGCGCGTTCGCCGTGCACCTGCAACGACGCCGGGTAACGCCGGCACAACTCGATCAACAGCTTCTCACCGTCCGCGCGCTCTTCGGCCGAGTTCCCCCGGCTCCATCGGCGGGCCACCGACAACGGCACTTGGTAGGTCGAATGCCGTTGGGCCAAGTCGTCCGGCCGGGGGCCGCGGAGCGCATCCAGAGCGGCCGCGGCGACACCCGCCGAGACGTAGGCCGCCGCGCGCTGCGGTTCCGTTTGATTATCGTAGCGCACCGTGCCAATGCCGTAGCAGCCGAGGAGGAACAGATATTCGCGCAGCCATTCGCGCGAATTCGCCCTCGGGCGGCCGAGGACGGGGAACGCCTGACCGCGGATCGTCAAAAGGATACTCATGAGCCGATCGCGCGGTGAATCGCCCGCACCCGTTTCGGTTTGCCACGAGTTCGCCTCGAAACAGCGGAACGTTTTCGCGTTCAACTCCGTTTCGAATTTCTGCACGTTCCGGGCGAGTGCGATCGTGCTCCCCGAACCGAAGACCGACTCGCACACGCGGATCTTCAGCTCGGTTTCGAGTTCGACGAAATCCCAGCCGATGAGGTTGTCGTCGGTAATGCTGTCGTAGTCGAACAGAGTGGGGAAGGTGGCCCGTTCGTGTTCGTCGATCCCCACCAAGCAATTGCGCCCGTGTAAATCGCCGTGGGCGAGTCCGCGTTGGACTTGCGGAATCACGTCGATCGGCTCGGTGCCCGCCCCGAGTTCCCCGTCGAGATACCGGTAGAAATCGACGGGGTCGATGAACGTCGAGCAGCCGACGGGGAACGCCGAATCGACCCGTTGGCGGATGCGGTGCGGCCCGGCGTCGCCCCAGCGCGCCAGCGATTCGGCGAGCCGGTGCCGTTCGCGCGTCGGCCCCTTCGACGGCATCGTTTCCACACCGGTGGATACGGGATCGACCGGGTGGCTCGATTCGTACACGCGCGCCAGTTGCCCGAACAAAGCGCGGATGGAATCGACGACCGAATCGAGCGACGGGCTACCGAAGCGGACGCAGCGCTGCACCGCCGTTTCGAGCCAGAGGGTCTCCTCGATGCCGATGTGCTTCCCGGCGTCTTGGTAAGCGATAGCCACGAGGTCGCCCGCCGCCGGGCAGTCGATCAGCGGCATAAAGACCGGATTGGTGTCGTCGATGCGGAGCGACTGCCACGCGAGCCGTTCGCGTTGCAGTTTGTCCGCCCCGGCGAGTTTGACGACGTACGTCTTCGCGCGGTTCGGGTAACGCAGATCGACCCGCAGGATGTGCTCGTGCGGCCGGTGTTTGAATCCGACGAAATAGTTCAACACGATGGCGTCGCGAGCATCCGGGAACGCGAGGGCCAGCCGCGCCGAGATCGCAGTGAGTTCTTCCGCCGTGTCGCGAACCGCCGACACCACAGGATGCACCGTCCGCTTCAGGGCGGTGCCCAAGCGGCTCTCGGCGTGACGCGTCCAGACGACATTCGGGGGCATCGCGCACCGCGGAAGAGGGTCGGAACCGCAGATCATCCTACGAATTCCGAGTTGAGCTTCACCGCGCCGTCGGTCTGCGATACAACTGCCCGGACGCGGACGGAAACGCCGTCCGCGAGGCAGGAGCCGGCGCATGATTCGCAAGCAGCAAGCGGCGGTCGGAGCGATCGTCAGTTTCGGGTTGGGCCTTTCGGCGTGGTTGACGTTCCTACCGGGCCGGTCGGACGCGGGGTGAACACCGGCGGGTTGCCCGCCGACGCTCGGCGGTTCGCCGAGCCCGTTTCCGCAGTCGCGCTACGACTACCCTTCGTCCCCGCCGAGTTATCAGTGGGTGACGCCGCCGCGCGCCGCGCCCAAGCCGGTACCGGTCGCGCCGCAGCGGGTGAATTTCCCCAGCCCCGAAGACCTCGGTATTCGCTTGCCGGAGCAAGCCGAGGTACCGCCGCCGGAGAAATTGGGGATCGAACTGAAGTGAACACCATCCGAGTCATCGACAGCCACACCGGCGGGGAACCGACGCGGGTCGTCGTCTCGGGCCTTCCCGATCTCGGCGGCGGTTCCGTCGCTTCGCAAGCCCGCGTCTTCGCGGATCGGCACGATGCCTTCCGCTCGTGCGTCGTCAACGAGCCCCGCGGCTCGGACATCCTCGTCGGGGCGCTGTTGGTGCCGCCCGTCGATCCGTCAGCGGCGTGCGGCGTCATCTTCTTCAACAACGTCGGCGTCCTCGGCATGTGCGGGCACGGCACCATCGGCTTGGCCGTGGCTCTGCAGTACCTCGGTCGGATCGGGCCGGGCGTCCACCGCGTCGAAACGCCGGTCGGTGACATCGCCATGACACTGCACGCCGACGGCCGGGCGAGTGTCCGCAATGTGCCGAGCTATCGGTTGGCGAGGGGCGTCGCCGTGGAAGTGCCGGGAATTGGCCTCGTCACGGGCGACATCGCTTGGGGCGGGAACTGGTTCTACTTGGTGAGCGAGCACGGCGAAGAACTGACCGTGCGAAACGCGAAGCGGCTGAGCGACGTGACCGAGCGCATCCGGGAGAGCCTGCGACGCGAAGGCATCACGGGTACCGAAGGGGCGGAGATCGATCACATCGAACTATTCGGGCCACCGGGTGAGCCGGCGAACGATTGTCGCAATTTCGTGCTTTGCCCCGGACTCGCCTACGACCGCAGCCCCTGCGGCACCGGTACGAGCGCGAAACTGGCCTGCCTCGCGGCGGACGGGAAATTGAAACCGGGCGAAGTTTGGCGACAGGAGAGCATCTTGGGCAGCGTCTTCGAAGCGAGCTACGAAACCGGCGAAGCCGGGGCCATCATCCCCACGATCGCGGGCCGGGCCTTTCTGACCGCCGACGCCCAGTTACTTGTCGAAGATGGCGACCCTTTCCGCCATGGCATCCGCTAGCGATAGACCCCGACCCGTCGGGCCATGCCGCGATTCCGCTTTCTTCACTGTGCTCTCGGCGTCGCTCCGGTTAATCTGCTTTCATGCATACGCAAGAAACTACAATCCGCCTCGGCGGCGGCGCCCAAGCCATCGAGCGGCAGCATGCCAAGGGCCGGCTCACGGCGCGCGAGCGAATCGCCAAGCTCTGCGATCCGGATTCATTCTTCGAACTCGGCCTCTGGGCCGCCTGGCAGATGTACGCCGAGTGGGGCGGGGCGCCGAGCGCCGGGGTCGTCACCGGCGTCGGTAGGGTCGAAGGCCGGCGGGTGATGATCGTCGCTAACGACGCCACCGTGAAGGCCGGGGCGTTCTTCCCGATGACGGCGAAAAAAGTCCTCCGCGCCCAACGCATCGCCACCGACAACCGCTTACCACTGATCTACCTCGTCGATTCCGCCGGGGTGTTTCTGCCGCTCCAAGACGAAGTCTTCCCGGACGAAGACGACTTCGGCCGCATCTTCCGCAACAACGCCGTTATCAGCGCCTCGGGTATCCCGCAGTTCGCCGCCATCATGGGCAATTGCGTTGCCGGCGGCGGATACCTGCCGGTGCTCTGCGACAAACTGCTGATGACCGAAGGGAGCGGCCTTTACCTCGCGGGGCCGGCACTGGTGCGGGCCGCGATCGGGCAAGTGGTGGATTCCGAGGAACTCGGCGGCGCGAAGATGCACGCGGGGATCAGCGGTACTATCGATTATCGCGAAGCGAATGATGACGCCTGCATCGAGAGACTGCGTCGGCTGGTGGGGGTCTTGGCCGTCGACAACAAACAGAACGAGCACTCGTCTTCGGAAGACTCCGACGGCTCAGGCCGCCGGCTCGCTTGGGAACCCTTCACCCAACCGGGTGAGTATGATGCCCGCGATCTGCTGAAGCTCATTCTGGACGATGCCCCCTTCGACGAATACAAGGCCGAGTACGGGCAGACGCTGATCTGTGGAACCGGGCGGCTCGGCGGCCGCGCCGTCGGCATTGTTATGAACCAACGCAAGCGCGTGAAGACGGCCGATGGCTTCCTCCAATTCGGCGGCGTGCTCTACGTCGATTCCGCCGAGAAGGCGGCGCGGTTCATCATGGATTGCAATCAGACGCGCATCCCCATCCTGTTCTTGCAGAACGTCAACGGCTTCATGGTCGGCAAAGATTCGGAGCAGGCCGGGATCATCAAAGCCGGGGCGAAGCTGGTGAACGCCATCAGCAATAGCGTGGTGCCGAAGATCACACTCATCACCGGCGGCAGCTTCGGCGCGGGTAACTACGCCCTCTGCGGGAAGGCGTTCGACCCGCGCTTCATCTTCGCCTGGCCCACAGCCCGCTACGCCGTCATGGGCGGCGACCAAGCGGCCAGCGTTCTGCTGGATGTGCAGGTGCAAGCGCTGAAACGCGCCGGCCAGGAACCGGAGGCCGACGAACTCGCGAAGCTGCGCGACAAGACGAAGGCCGCGTATGAAGAGCAAACCGACATCCGCTACGCGGCGGCGCGGATGTGGGTCGATGCCATCGTGCAACCGGAGGATTCGCGCGAAGCGCTCCTGATGGCCCTCGCTGTTTCGACGCGGTACGATGCCGGTCTGCCCTTTAAGACCGGCGTCTTCCAAGTGTGAAGCTTCGCTGACCCACTGTGCAAGAATTCAGCTCGTTTCGCCGAAGTCTGCAGGTCAGCTTACACGCGCAAGTCGTTGGCCATCATAGTCTCTACATCGGTGGACGGTCTTTTTGCGATGGGGTGGGGGGAAACCCGCAAAAAGACTTCCGCTCCGCTTGCCCGGTTCGGTCCGTCGCCTAAAACGCTGGCAACGTCCCCTCTCCGAAAGGTCTTCTACCATGGGCTTCCACCAAACCCCGACGCACAAAAATGGCAAAGGCAGCTTCCACCAGATCGGTCTCGTGCGGGGGCAGTTCGGCAACATCCCCGAAGCGCAGTGGATCAAGTTCATCGCCGATGCCGGGTTCGATGGCTGGGAAGAAGCGAGCTGGGAACTCGACTTGCGCCAGTGTGACACCGACGCCGGCGCGGCCGCATTCGCCGCGGAACGCGTGGCACTCGCCAAGAAGCACGGGTTGGAAATCTTCACCGTCGCCACGCACCTCCAAGGCCAAGTCCTCGGCGACGAACCGAGCGCCAAGACGCTGAACTTCTGTAGCGGCAAGGGCGAAGCGAAGGCCGCGTACAAAGCGTGGCGTGTGGCCGGGAATACTCCGCCGCGGACCGATCCGTACTTCGTCCCGGACGAGGTGGCCAAGCTCGTCCGCGCCGAAGCGCAGAAAGATCTCGAAGCTTGCGTCCGCTACGCCGGGCACTTGAGCAAACTGCAAGGCCGCAAAGTAGCGCTGCCGGGGTTCGTCGGCAGCCCCGCGAATTGCTGGAGCCACTGGTTCCTCTTCCCACCGCTACCCGGCGAGATCGAAGGCTACCAACTCCCCGACGTCCGCGAGCTTTCGCTGGAACTCTTGGTCGAGCGGTTCAGCCCCGTCTGGAAGCTCTGCAAGGAATACGATGTGACCTTCGACCTCGAGTGCCATCCGAGCGAGCGGGCCATGGGGGACCTCGAAAGCGCGTCCGACTACATCAATCACATGAACAAAGCCGGGTTCGAAGGAACCGTCGGCTTCAACCTCGATGGCAGCCACATGGAATGGCAGAACGTCAGCGTGATCCAGTTCATCCGCGAGTTCGGCCAATACATCCATTGCGCCCACGTCAAGGGCGTGCAGGTGGAACGCGAGCATTGCCGGGGCGGCCGCTTGGGCGGGCACCGCAGCATGGGCCACTGGACCAACGGCTGGAAGTTCGTCACCGCCGGAACGGCGCGTGACGCGAACAGCTTGGAGGAGATCTTCATCGAACTCAACCGCGTCGGCTTCGACGGGGCCGTGAGCATCGAGTGGGAAGACAATGACGCGGATCAACTCGCCGGGGCGAAAGCAGCCTTGGCGAACTGCCGGAAGGCGGACCTGCCGCCGAGCGGGATGAAGCACGACGAGATGCTGAAGGGTTGACGATTGGGACAGCCGTGCGATTGTCACAACGGTGCGGGAGCACCGTTCCACTCCGGCCGGCACTTTCGTATAATGATGGTCGGTGACATACGATCTACCATGCGGAGCGCACCATGAGTCTCGCTCGGTTCTTGCTGCCCGTGGCCGGGCTGATACTAGTGATCGCGATCCCGTCGCTCCCGGCCGATCAGGTCCCGGCGCAGTTCGCTCGCAATCAGAAGATCCTCCCATTCCAACCCGGCGACCCGAACAACCCGGCGGATAAATCGCCCGACGAAGCCCAGCTGGACAAGAAAGCCCTCGATTCGGCCAATCTGAAGGCGACCGATCCGGACGGCTTGCTGAAGTACTTGAAGGAACGGACACTCAGCGACGTCGAACTGACCAAGATCCAAGCCGTGATCAAGTTGCTGGGCAGCGAAGACTTCGACGGCCGATTGAAAGCGACCATCGAACTCGAACAAATGGGCCCACCGGCGATCGCGCCGCTCCGGCTCGCATCAAAGGACGGCAATAGCAGCGCCGAAGTCGTCTACCGCGCCGAGTACATCTTGAAGCGCATCGAGAAGGTTTCCCACGCCGAAGTCGCCTCCGCGGCCATCCGCGCCCTGGCCAAATCGAAAAGCCCCGACCTCGTGCCGACACTCCTCGGATTCATGCCACTGTCCGACAACCTCGCCGTTACCGAACAGATACAAGCGACACTGACCGCCGCCGCCGTTGTCGACGGCAAGCCCGACCCGGCTTTGCTCGAGGCGCTGAAGAGTACGAACTCCCTGCGACGCATGGCGGCTGCCGTCGCGTTTGTGGAAGGGGCACCCGCGGCCGACAAGGGCCGCGCGAAAGACATCTATCCCAAGATTCTCGATCTCGCGAAGGCCGAGAAGGACACTGCTCAACGCTTCAAGCTCGTGAAGTCGCTGCTGCTGTTCGCCAAGGAAAACGAAGCCGTGGCGATGCTCATCGACATGATTCCCGATATGGTGCGCGGGCAGATCTGGCAGGCCGAAGACCTGCTCGGCCAAATCGCCGGGAAAGACACACCCAAGGCCAAGTGCCTGAAAACCAAGGATTCGATGGTGAAGGCCCAAACGGCGTGGAAAGAGTGGTGGGCGAAGTCGGAGAAGGCCATCGATCTGGCAAAACTCGAAGTGAAGCCGAAGCTCCAAGGGAATTTCGTGCTGATGACCATCGACTACCGCTTCGGCCAGAACAGCACCATCACCGAGTTCGGCTCGGATGAGAAAGAGCGCTGGAAGCTCACCGCTCCGGGCAACGTCTGGGACTTCGTTTTCGGGCCCGGCGACCGCATCCACATCGCGGATCAAAACACCATCAGCGAACGCGATCGTGCAGGCAAAGTGCTTTCGACAAAGCAAGTTCAATATGACAATCCCAACGGCGGCGGCAAACTACCCGCCAATCCGATGTCGATCCAACTCCTCGACAACGGGAACAAGTTGGTGTTCTGCCGGCAATGCATTGTGGAGTACGGAAAAGACGGCAAAGAAGTGATGACCTACGTCCGGCCGATCAACATGAATTTCGGCAACGCCGACATTTGTTCCGCACTCCGTCTCAAAAGCGGCGAAACCCTCTTGCACGTGGCGAACAACGGCCCCAACGGCCAAGCTCCGCAGATGATCTACATCGATTCCAAGGGGAAAGAAATCAAGGAAAAAGCTTTCAAGACAGTCCAAGCGAATTACCAGTTTACAACCATGGTTCAGAGCGGGGATGACAAGGTCATCGTCGCCGAACAAAACCAATTGATTGAATACAGCCTCAAGACGGGCAAAGCCGAAGAAAAAGGCTTCCGACGCCAGGTGAACAATACGCGGTCATTCCAGAAACTGCCTAACGGGAACATTTTGTTCGTCGACATGAATGTCTACCCGGCGCGCGTGGTCGAAATCACTCCCGAAGGCGAAGAAGCTTGGGTCTACCAGTCGAAGGATCCGCAAGTGACATTGGTGAAGGCGATGGTTCGTTGACCGGCGATCAGTTTCGTGTCGGTGACCAATCCGCCGTGACCCGGTAGATGGTCAATGTCAATCGGGGGTGATCGCGATTTAGAATCGGGACTGCTCCCCCGTAGAGGTTGGGAACCGTCTGAGCCATCAGGGAATC
>JBBRUN010000059.1:0-15793 GCA_038247765.1 Gemmatales bacterium
ACGAGTTCCGGCGGAAGCGATTCCCGTTCCCACATCGCATTCACCCAGCAAATCGCGGCTTCCGCGGCGTCGCCGGCACCGGTGTTGGCCTCGGCCAACTCGGGCCATAGTGTCTGCCGCTCCGGACGATCGAGCCCGCCCTCGAACTGTTGGAATTGGTCTTGGAGCGCTTGGCGACGGATTTTCCATTCGTCGGTTCGCCGCGCTTCATCGACCGGCTTGAGGCCGGCCGCTGCGGGAGACTGCGTCGATTTGGAATCGGCGGTTTGCACTTCGGGTAGCAGCGGACTTTGGTCTTCGGTGATCGCGCCGCGCCCGCGCTCCTTCGGGCCGCGATCCGGCCCGCGCGGCTTGGGACCGCCATCCGTACAGACGAACGATTCGAAATCGAACTGCGACGCCGCGACCCAAGCTTTCAACGGCTCGGGGGACGACTCCAAAATGTAATCGACCCAAAGTTCTAGCGGGCGGAAGGCATCCTCGGCCATCGACTCGGGCGCGAATTCCCCATCGGCGAGCGGCGCGAGCCAGACGACGCGATCCGGGTCGCTCGCCAACAGAGTTCGCACGGCATCGCGCCGCAGTTGCGGATGCAACCGCGACCCGGTCGGGACGAACAGATTCGCCAGTTTGAAATACGGCTTGTAGCCCACGGCATCCGTCAGTGCGAGCACTGGCGGGGGCAACTTGGACGGACTGAGCCGTAAGGCGATGACGCTCTCGCCCGCGGCGTCCGGTTCGCCCACCGCGAACCGCAGGCGCTGCAACAACCGGTCGTCGGCATCGCGCACGAACTCGTCGAGCCGTTCGACGGCGCGGCTGCGCAACACCCAGAATTCGGACGACTCGGCCGCATTGCCCGGCGCCAATTTCAACGGCACCGTCAGCCGATCCGGCGTCGGCACCGGTTGCCAATCGACGGGCGCCGACCCGAGGGGAAACTGCAAAGCACCGTAGATATCGGCGTACGGTGGATTGTCGAGGTACGTCCAGTTTCGGCCGGTGCGGATCAGCAGCGTTTGATCGTCGGGCAACTGGATGCGGTTGGCGACGGGGTGGTGATGGCCGATCTGAACCCAGACGCGGGGAGCTTGTTCGACGAACGCCATGAGCGGGCGGGAAGACCCGGCCAGCGACGGGTCGAGCGCGCGCAGTACCGTGTAGTACGGCGGCCCGACGACGCGGAGCAACACGCGTGGAACCCCGTCGATTTCGAACCAACAGTAGCTCTGGCGGTCGTTCCCCAAGCGCAGCATTTCGCCGACCAACTGGGGTAGTTGAGCCGGGTCGGGCACTTCGAACACGATCGGGGCTTGCGTGGACAGAGACGGGGTTTCGTCCGGCTCCGCGTCGAGCGCCTGCAACCAGCAGGTCAAGTCTTCGACCGGTGCGGGGATCGCCTTCGCGGAAGTCACTCCCAAACGACCGAGTTCTTCCGCGGCCTTCTTGGGTAGCTTGCCTTCGGTTTCGACGAAGATGCGGCCGTCGGCGCCGAAGTGCACCCGCGCCGGCGCGAGCGTGAGCGCGGCGGGTAAGATCGTGCCGGTCGCCGCGAGGTGGAAGGTGTCGAAATCGGGGAAACAGAGGATCATGTCAACTGCGCCCTTGGGCGTTCTTTTCGCGCTCGGCCTCGCCCGGCTCGTTGGTGGCCTTCGGCTCCAAGGCCCCTTCCCGCTCGATCACGATGTCGCCCAAATCTTCGGCTTTCATGCCCTTCCCCACCAGTTTCTCGACGATCCGCTTGTGCAATTGCTCATGCTCGATCGGCAACGAATCGGGATCCGATTCCAGCTTGACGACGATGTTCTGCTTCCCGGTCTTCGGGTCGCGCCGCAGGAGGATGAGGACTTCGGCCATGGGTCTCTCGCTGGGAAAGCAGAACTGACCTTCGAAGCGCCGGTCCGGGCTTGGGTAAACCGGCCCGTTGAATCAGACCCAGACCGTCGCGCCGGTCTAAGTGAGTCATTGGAACTCACCGGCATACTTCGTCCGCACGGCTTCGATGATCTCGTTGATGCGGGTCGATTCGAGCGTCTTGATGCGCATCAATTCGTCGCGGACGCTTTCGAGCTCCGCGCGGTGGTCGGTCAGAATCTTCGCGGCCCGCGCTTGGGCTTCGACGATGATCGTATTCACCTGGCGGTCGATGGCTTCGGCGGTGCTGCCGGAGATCACTTCGCGGTCGCCTTTTTCATCGCGGTAAACCCGCAGCGACGCTTGCAACCCGGACATCCCGCAAGTCTCGACGATCATCATCGCCAGTTGCGTGGCGCGGAATAAGTCGCCCTGCGGATTGCCGAAGGCGCTCGCCCCGGTGCTCACATCGCCGATGAGCAAGCGCTCGGCTTCGATGCCTCCGTACAGGACGCAGAGCCGGTCGAAGAGTTCGCTGCGCGAATAGCCGACCTTGCGGGTGTCGTCTTTTTTGTAGCCGGTGTAGAAGGGCGCCCACGGCATCTCGGATTGGATCGTCACGCGTTCCGGGGCCGGGTGGTGCGGGCAAAAGAGCGACACGACGAAGTGCCCGCCTTCATGGGTCGCCACCAGCACCGAGTCCTTATCGCTGAGGTCGATCTTCTCTTCGTACTCGTTGAAGCCGCGCTCGATTTCTTTCTGCGTCGTCGGCCCGACGATATTGTCCCGCAGTCGGACGCGGGCCACCGAGCGGCAGAGCGCGTTCAAATGATCCCCGCTGAACGAGGTGCCGGTGCTAGTCATGAAGTTTTCGCCGGTGCGGCGCACGGCGTAGTCCACGGCTTCGTCGGTGAAGTCGAGCTTCATCTTCTTGTCGTAGATCTTCAAAATCTCTTTGCGGTCGGTGTCGTCCGGATAGGGGATGTGCAGGTGGAACTCGAAGCGACCGGGCCGCAGCAGCGCGGGGTCGAGCGATTCGACGAAGTTCGTCGTACCGACGACGAAGACGAGTTCCTCTTTGTGGAAGCCGTCCATTTCCGTGAGTAGTTGGTTGACCATCGAATGTTCGACGCCGGAGCCAGAGTAGCTGCCGCGGCGTGTGGCGAAGGAATCGAGTTCGTCGAAGACGATGATGGCCGGGGCCGATTGGCGGGCTTTGTGGAAGACCATGCGCAGGTTTTCTTCGGACTCGCCGACCCACTTCGACTTCAACTCCGGCCCGGAGACGACGGTGATCGCCGCACCGATGGCGGTGGCGATGGCCTTGGCGAAGTAGGTTTTGCCGGTGCCGGGCGGGCCCCAGAAAATCATGCCGCGGGGGATGAGTTCTTCGAGGCGGGCAATGTCGTCCGGGTTCGTGGAGGCGTCGCGTTTCTCGAGCACGTCGAGGATTTCTTGGCGGAGTTGTTTCTTCGTCTTGGCGTAACCGCCGATGTCGCGGTCGAGGCTGACGTCCGGAATTTCGAGCGCCCCGGACAGCGTGGCTTGGCGAAGTTGCAGGTACGCCTTCTTCGGGTCGGCCGGGTAATCTTCGCCTTCGAGGGTCGAGAGCAATTTCCGCAGCCGCACGGCGTTCAAACCCGAGACGTATTTGTAAAGTTGCCAAGGGTTGAAGGTCTTGCCGAACTTGCGGGACTCGCGCTGCGTGACGATCTTTTTCAACGCTGTGCGGTTCAACCCGAGGATGCTGACCCGGTGTGGGAAGAGATTCTCGATGACTTTGGGCAAGGGGAAGGAAGGATCTTTGAAGCCGAGCCAGACGAGGTCGGGATTCTCGTAAAGCAGCGGGATGACTTCGCGCGATTCGCCGGTGAGGCCGCCGGTGTTTGTAGTCAGCAGATCCAAGTGGGGCAGCACGACGACGCGTTTTTCCACGGCCCCGCGAACCGCTTCGCGCAGTTGCGAGATCATCGTTCCGATCAGGCCCATCGGCGCGGCCCCGGCGTTCGACGCTTCCGCTTCGCGCGGCCGACCGTCGAGGTAGATGCACTTGAGGTTGCGCTCGCGGAGGCGGGTGCGGATGCTCATGAACAGGAACGGGGCCAATTCCTTATCGCACTCCACGAGGCTGGGCAGACCGCGGACGATATTCCCCGCGATATCGGCGAGTTCCGTGGCGTACGCCGCTTCGACGGCCTGCTGCAGGTCGAGCGACGAGGGGAGTTCGGTTTCGGCGGTCAGGATCGACATGTTGAATCGTGTTCCGGGGCTGGTGTCTCGTTGGTCACGCTCCGCGTGACGCCATATCCGCATGCTGGAAGGAGTGGGTGTCACGCGGTGCGCGACCTACACCTCGATCTTAATCGTCAGCGAGCCGGTCTCTTCGTCTTCGGTCAGTTCCTTGATGTTGCCGAGTTGCCGGGCTTTCTGCTTCAGCGCTTCGCGGGTGACTTTGTTCACGACCTCGCTCAGTTCCGGTTGCAAATCGCAGAGTTTCTCTTCGAGTTCCGCAGTCGCTTGGCCCTGCAATCGCTCCGATTCGTGCTCGGCTTTCTTGTCGAGATCCTCGTCGATCTGCTTTTTCAATCGCTCGCGCAACTCTTGTTGAGCCGGGCCGACGTCGTCGTAGCCGAAGGTTTCGCGCTTCGATTCCAGCACCACTTCTTCGCCGACTTGGGACTTCACCGAGACCTCGAAGGTCTTCGGATTCACCGTGACCGTGGTGTTGCCATCGGAGCGTGCGAGCGTGCCATCCGGGTTCTCGGTGTAGCCCTTTTTGAGCAATTCTTGCTTCAACAACTCGGCCATCACTTCGGGTGGCAGTATCTCGAGCACCTCCAGCTGCGTGCAGATCTCGTCCGCGCCTTTCAGCTCGCGGGTCGAGGATTCTTTGACGGTGATGCGATACGCCCGACTCATTCTCGACTCCTGCGTGAGTGCTCAGTGGTCAGTAGTTAGAGATCATTATCAGACACCCGATTTTCTGATCTGAACACTGGCCACTGGCCACTGGTCACTGGCCACTCACCCTGTTCTCAGCGGATCCAATCTTTCGACCAAGCCCCTAGCTTTGGCCGCGAGGCCGTCGCCCCCGGCCTGTTCCCAGTCCGCTTTCCAAAGTTGGCTCGCGGCGTAGCCCTCTTCATAATAGCCGACGTTTCGGGCTTGTCGTTCCCAGCCTTGCAGGGTTTCGAGTTGCCTCGGGAAGGCGAGGGCCGCCCTTTGCGTTTCAATCCGATCCGTCAACCGCGCCGGCCCCTGCCCTTGCAACCCGCCCGTCCAGAAACCGAGGCCGAGTTCGGGCGGCGCGAGCAGTATCGAATTCGCCGCCATCACGAAGCGGGCCAGATCGGGTCGCCGGGCCTCGTTCGCGGCTTTCAAATACGCTCGCATGGTGTCGAACTCGGCTTGGCCCTGTAGGCGCATCCGTTTCCAATCGCCGATCTGCCCCTTCGCCCGTTCCGAGCGGATCCAGCGCTGGGCCAACACCGGCTGCAAACATTCGAGAATGGCGACCCGCGGTCCGGTGAAGCAACCGGTGAAGTCGGGCACGGCGATGGAACCGGGCGCCGCGAAGTCCCCGGCGTACGCGAGTCGCACCAGGGGATTGTCGCGGAAGCAGCGTTTTTCCGAAAGGATCAGCGCCACTTCCGGTTCGGATTTCAGCTGGTCGTACGCCATCAAAAAGAAAAGTTCGTCGGCCGGGCTCAGGCCACCGTGGGCATCCCAGCGATCCGCGGTATCCGTCGGCTTCTCCGCCGTCAACCAGAGCAGAAAAGCCAACGGACTCGGGCCGAAGACGAGCGCCCGCTCCTCCAACGGCAGGCGCTCCCAGACCCGCCCTTCGGTCGGTCGGTGTTCGACCAAGAATCGTTCGCGGCGCCAACCGCCCGACTTGGCGAGGTGGAGTACTCCCGCTTTGGCCAAGGTGTCCCGGGCGATGCGGACGCAAACCTTGCTGAGGCACGGCGGCGCGGGCAGCTTCGCGTAAACCAAGCTCATCGCTTGATCCGCCGGCATCTGGCCGACGAGGAAGCGCAGGATCCGCAGCAGGTTGTACTCGAAGCGCGACACGGCCGGGGGGCCGCTCGGCGGCGGTGCGTCGGTGCCGATGGTCATTTCCGCTTCCACCCCTTCCACAATCCCAGCGCGGATTTCGCCGGGAAGCCGTTGACGATTACCTCGGCCCCGCGGACGCGGATTTCGAGCGTGTTCGGCCGCTTCCAACAGGGTTCGTCCGCATGATACCGCGGCGTGAGGAAATGGATGCGCTGATTGGTCGAACCGATCCAGCGCCGGGCGCTATCGGGCCGTTCGCGCTCGTACGGCCCATCGACGAGGATGTCGATGTTGGCAAGGAGGTCCGCCGTCGGCGGGTCAGTCTTCGCTTGCAGATCTTCCAGCAGATAGCCTGTGAACACCATCACCGACAATCCGAGCGATTTGGCGATTCCCGCGAGCGCGGCCGCGCCATCGGCATGGGCGAACGGTTCGCCGCCCAACAGCGTGATCCCTTCGATCCCCGTCGTTTGTTGCACTTGCTCGGCGATATCCTCCAGCGGCATCGCGGTGCCACCGTCGAAAGGCAGGTACTCCGGATTGCAGCAGCCGGGGCAGCGCAGCGGGCAACCTTGGAACCAGAGCGCGAACCGGCAACCCGGCCCTTCGGCTTCCGTGTGCGGGACGATCGACGCGATTCGCAGATTCATACCGGGGATTATACGCGCTCGCCTTGTTCGTAGCATAACGTCTCACTCCCGAGGTCTGGCATGGCGAACTCCCCGCGCGCCCGTTGGTTGGCCCTCATCGCCGCACTGCTCGGCTGGATGTTCGACGGCCTCGAGATGGGCCTCTTCCCGCTCGTCGGCCGCAAATCGCTCACCGAACTGCTGGGGCCCGAAGGGTCGGCCGACATTGGCGTCTGGTTCTCGGTCATCAACGCCGGGTTCCTCATCGGCGCGGCCACCGGCGGCGTGCTTTTCGGCTGGCTCGGGGATCGCATCGGCCGCGTTCGCGCCATGACCTTCAGCGTGCTGGTGTACGCCGGCTGCTCCGGGTTGTGCGCGTTCGTCGTGGCCCCGTGGCAACTCGCGGCGCTGCGTTTCAGCGGGGCGTTGGGCATGGGGGGCGAGTGGGCGCTCGGCGTCGCGCTCGTCATGGAGATGTGGCCGAATGCGTCGCGCGGATGGCTCGCCGGGGTCATCGGCGCCTTCGGCAACCTCGGCTACTTACTGCTGGCCGTGGTCGCGCTCGGCATCAATCAAATCGGCCCGTCGATCCCCGGCTGGCTCGACGCCGTCGGCATTTCGAACGAGATCTCATCGAAACTCACGCGGAATGGCAACTGGCGATTGCTGATGCTCGTCGGGGCGGTGCCATCGCTGCTGACGCTGTTCCTGCGCTTGTTCGTTCCCGAGTCGGCGGCGTGGCTCGCCGAGAAAAGAAAGGGCCTGCCGTCGAAGTGGGCGAGTTCGGATTTGCTCGTGGTGCTCGCCGGGGCGTGCGTGGGTGCCGGGGTGTTGGCGCTCTGGGTGCTCGATGCCGGGTGGGTCGTGAAGATCGCGGGGACATTGGTCGGGCTGGCGATCATCGCCGTGTGCTACCTGTTCCCAGCCCGGCAATTTTTGAAGCGCTCCGGCGAAACCGCGCTCGAACGCCGGCACACCCTCGGGCGGATGCTCCTCGCGGCGGCGCTCAGCGGCGTCCCGCTGTTGGCGACGTGGGGCGGGGTGATGTGGGTCTACAATTTCGTCGATACCCTCACGACGGACGCCGACGCCCGGCCGATGACGCAAGCCGCCTCCGCGTTCGGGGCCGCCATCGGCAGCGTCTTGGCGGCGCTGTTGGGGGAACGCATCGGCCGTCGGCCGGCCTACGCTACGCTCTGCGTCCTCTCGGCGATCGCACTCTACAGCTTCTACAGTTTCAACACGCAGTTCGATTGGGTTTTCGTCTTCACGGCCGGCATCGTCGGCTTGGTCACGGCGTCGTTCTACGGCTGGTTGCCGCTCTATTTGCCGGAGTTGTTCCGCACCCGCATCCGCGCGACGGGGCAAGGCTTCGGCTACAATTTCGGGAGGATCTTGGCGTCGATCGGTTCGCTGCAAACGGGCGCGCTGTTGAAAGCCTTCGATAACGATTACGCCTTGGCCTGTTCGGTCGCGGCCGGGGTCTACGTCATCGGCTTCGTGCTGATCTGGTTCGCCCCGGAGACGAAGGGGAAGCCGCTGCCGGAGTGACGCGGTATCGATCCGAGCGGTGGGCGTCAGCCCTCCGAGGAATCGAACCGTACCCAGTGTTGTTTCCTCGGAAGGCTGACGCCTACCGCTCAGGTAGAATGATCCCTATGCTCGATCTCCTCGGCTTCACCGATCCCGCAAATCCGTTCCACCTCCATCACATGGGGTTGGCTTTGGAAGAAGCGGCGCTCGCCGAGGATGAAGACGAAGTGCCCGTCGGTGCGATCATCGTGTCGCTCGACCGGCAAGAGGTGATCGCCTCGGCCCACAACCAGCGGGAGCAACTGCAAGATCCCACGGCCCACGCCGAGATCGTAGCGATCACCCAAGCCGCGGCGGCGCTCAAATCGTGGCGGCTCGAGAAGTGCATTTTGTACGTCACGCTGGAACCCTGCCCGATGTGCGCCGGGGCGATTGTGCAGGCCCGTTTGCCCGTGGTCGTTTACGGCGCGTCCGACCCGAAATCGGGGGCCTGCCATACCCTGTTTCAGATCACGAACGACGCGCGTTTGAACCACCGTTGCCAAGTCGTGGCGGGCGTCGAAGCCGAGCGTTGCGCGGCAATCCTCTCGGGCTTTTTCGCGAAGAAGCGGGCGCTCGGAAAAAAGTGAGCCCGGCGAGACCGGCACAATCGGCACGCCCGGTGCCAACGCCGTCGCGGCCTGCGCGTTCCGAACTACGGGGCTATCGCAACCCACCGCAGGGGTGGTATGCTCAGGATGAGTTGGAGTCCGGCTACTCGGAGTGCACCATGCGGATGTTCCTCGCGCTGGCGGTGGCTTTTGCGGCGGCATCAGTCGCGCTCGCCCAACCGAAGTCGACCTTCTCGCGGGCGCTGCCGCCTGCGAAGGACGCCCTCGAACGCTTGAATTTGAAGAGCGATTGGTCGATCTACGTCCCCGTCGGCGGCCAGTCGGACGGTTTGGCCAAGGTGCAAATCCTCGACGAATTCCAAGTCGCGGTGCAGACCAAAGCGGGGTTGCTCGTCGTCGTCGATGCGTCCACGGGTCGCCAAGTCTGGAAATTCAAGTACGCGGGTTCGTTCAGCAGCGGCTTCGGCGTCGCCGTGAACGAGAAATATTTGTTCGCCGTCAACGTCGCCAAACTCTATTGCTTTCAACGGTATACCGGGTTGCTCGAATTCGAATTCGACCTCCCGGAAGCCCCGGCCACCGGGCCGGTCGCCAGCGGCCAACGCGTTTACATCTCGCTCACCGGCGCCAAGCTGATGGCCTTCGACTTGCCCTTCGAATTGCAGATTGCTCCGGAACGCGTCGTCAAGAAGGTGGGCCTGACGCCGGATAACAGCGTCGCCCGCAACCCCGTCGATACGGTCGCGGATCGCTACGGTAACCGAACCAACCCGCGCACCATCGCCGACGAGGAATTCGAGCCGGCCAACATTCCGCCGAATTATTTCGATTCGGGCCTCGGCATCACGTCGGATACGAACAAATCCCCCTCGCTGACCATTCTGCCCAGCGTCACACTGGCCTCGAGATTCGGATTCAACCGGGTCGAGTCTCTGTCGATTTTGAAATCGCTCCGGCAGCCGTATCGGCTCAACCCGGACTACCTCACGTACAACCAATATTCGCCGTCGATCGCGGTCTTGCCGCCGTCGGTGGCGCGGGCCTACGAGTTGGCGAATCTACGGCCGCAAGGGGTGAAGCCCCAGCTGGCTTGGACCGTCGGAACCAAGCAGAAGATCGCCTATGAACCCGTCTTGGTCGAGCCGAAATCGCAGCTCACCGCACCGCGCGTTTGGATCACCCAGAACGGTAAAAACTTCTCCGCCGTGTCCCAGAGCACGGGGTATACGGAAGTCTCCGGGACGTTCAACGACGAACCGACGGGCCCTCTCGTCGGGCCGTTCGCCTATGGCAAAGACGCTCTGCTCGGTTTCGTCGCACTGTCCGACGGTCAACTTTTGGGTATCGACCTCACCGGCGGCTCGTCCGGCCTTCCCCGCTATGAATGGAAGGCCAACGTCGGCGGCTACCTGGATCACACGCCGATCGCCACGAAAGACTCTGTGTACGTCTCGGGCGATCACTCGGGTGTCGCCAAGGTCGATGTCGCCTCCGGGGAAGTCACTTGGCGCACGGAAGCCAACGCGGATCGCATCTTGGCAGTCAACAACGAATTCGTCTACGTGCTCAGTCGCCGCGGGGAGCTGCTGGTTTACGCCAAGGATCGCGTCCACGACACGCAAAGCAAACGGGCGAAGCCGCTCACCAGCCTCGACGTGGCGAGCTTCAACGTGCCGATCGCCAACGCCACGACCGACCGCATCTTGCTGGGGGCCGACAACGGTTTGATCGTCTGCCTGCGCGACGCGAGCGCCAAGTACGCCAAGCCGGCCAAGATCTCCCCGCAAGATAAATTGCCGCCGCCGGTGGTGAAGCCCGTAGTCAAACCGGGCGAACCGGTGCCCCCGCCGAAGAATTGATGGGGACGATGGCGCGATTCGGTTTCCTCGCCGGCCTCGGCGTCATTTTCGGCTTCCCGCTCGTCGCGCTGTTTTCGCAACACCTCGCGCGGGGATCGTTCCAACTTGTTTGGGCCGATCCCGCCCCCTTCGGCCGATTGCTAATCAACACGCTCGTACTCATCGCGATCGTCGTCGGCTTCGCCGTGCCTTGCGGCACGGCGTGCGCTTTTCTCGCATCGCGCCGGCCGATCCGCGGCCAACGCTGGTTGGCGACGGGTGTGCTCGCCGCGCTCTTCGTGCCGTTGCCGGTGTGGGCCGTGAGCTGGCAGATCATCTTCGGCGAATGGCTGCCGCCGCTGACGCTCGAACCGGGCGAGACCGCTTGGCGACCATGGCGACTGGGAATGCTGCCCGCCGCCTGGATTCACGCCGTCGCGGCGCTGCCGTGGGTGATCGCCATCGTCTGGCTCGTACTGCGCACCGCTGAGCCCGCACTCGAAGACGAAGCCCGGCAGACGGGCGGGCCGCGCGGCCTGTTCCGGTGGGTGATCGCGCCGCGAATGGCGTGGGGCGTGGCGTTGGCATCGGCGGTGGTCGGACTGCAAGCCGGCACGGAGATCTCGGTGACCGATGCGATGATGGTTCGCACGTTCGCCGAGGAAGTCTACACGCAGATGGTCGTCCGCAGTTCGGGTTTAGGCCCGGCCATCGCCGCCACCGTACCCGTCTGGCTCGGGGCGGCCTTACTCGCGGGTGCGATCGCGCGGATGAGCTTGCGCCGATTCGGTACGTCGTCGATCGGTATCGCATTTGTGCCGTCGGCCCCGGTCGGGCAGTCCCGATTCGCCACGGTCTTCGCTTGGTCGGCCTTCGCAGTTTACCTCGGCTTGCCGGTGGGAGCGCTCGTGTGGAAAGCTTCCGGCGGCGGGATGAGCGCGGGGCCTTCGTTCGGCGAGTTCGGTCTCCGCATCGAGAAAGTTGCCCGCACCGAATGGCTGACGCTCCTCGATAGCTCGGTCGCCGCGGCGCTCGCCGGATTGTTGACGGCGTCGCTCGCCTGGGTGGCGTGCGCCTTCGGCTTCGACTCGGCCCGCTATCGGGCGGCTCTCGTCGCCTTGTGCCTCGCGCTGATCGCGCTGCCCGCACCGATCGTCGGGTTCGCGCTGAAGCAGGCCACGGTCGAATTGGTCGGCGCGGAGCAGTCCCTACTCCGACGGCTCGACTTCCGCCCCGATTATCCCCCGCTGCGTTCCCTGCTCTACGACCAACCTTCCCCGCTCCCCGGCATCTGGGCGAGCACGCTGCGGTTCTTCCCGCTGGCCTGCGCGATGATGGCCGTGGCGATGCGGCGAATTCCGAAATCGCTCCTCGAAACCGCCGCCGTGGAAGGGGGGAATTCCTACGCCCGGTGGCGTTGGGTCGTCGCTCCGTTGACGGCTCGCCCTTTCGTTTTGGTCGCCCTCGCCATCGCGGCGCTGGCGCTCGGGGAAGTCGGCGCGGGGAAGCTGGCGCAGCCGCCGGCGCGGGGGGTGTTCATTCTCCGCTTGTTCGATCAAATGCACTACGGGGCCGAAAGCACGGTGGCGGCATTCTGCTTATTGCAATTGGCGGCGACTTGGGGAATACTATTTATGCTCGTCGGGCTACGACCGGAACGGACTCCGTGAATCTTCCACTGCGCGAAGGCCATTCACCCGGAGGCTACGAGATGCCGAGCATCGCTTACACCACCGCGACCACGCCGTTCGGAGAAGTGCTGTTGGCCGCGACGGACCGCGGGGTCGTCGCACTGGGTTTGGGAAACACCGAAGTGGAATTGGGCCTTTGGCTCAAGTCCGAGTTCCCCGGTCAAAACCTGCAGCGGGACGATGGGGCGTTGCACAGGTCCCTCGCCGCCGCGCTCGAAGCCCTCGATGGCGAGCACGATTTCACGATCCCGCTCGCGGTCGAAGGGTCCGAATTCCAAAATCGCGTCTGGCTCGCGCTCCAGCGCATCCCCTTCGGCGAAACGCGAACCTACACGCAGCTCGCGGCGATGGTCGGGCAACCCAATGCGGTGCGAGCCGTGGCCAGCGCTTGCGCCAACAACCCGGTGTCGATTTTGGTGCCGTGCCACCGCGTCGTCGGGGCCGACGGTAGCTTGCGGGGGTACCGCTGGGGCCTCGAACGCAAGCAGCGCCTGTTGGATCACGAAAAGCAAATCGTCGTATCTCGGCAACGCAGCGGAATGGCCCTCTCGGCGTGACGTCTTTTGGGAGAGGGTACGGATCGACCCGACATCATCGGAGGGATCTCCATGCGCCGGCTCTGGATGCTCGGGCTCGTCGTTGCGGCGACCGCCCCCTTCGCACTCTTCGCCGCCGACGACGACCGGCAGAACTGGGCGAAGACCGCACCGATCCCACTGAAATCGATCGACCCGAACGAGACCGATTTCGCCGACCTCGACGGCTTCGGCAAGGCCGTGGGCGATGCTCGCATCGTCTTCTTGGGCGAGCAGACCCACGGCGACGGTGCAACCTTCCACGCCAAGACGCGGCTGATCAAGTACCTCCACGAGACCAAGGGCTTCGACGTACTCGCCTTCGAGAGCGGCCTGATGGACTGCCAAAATCGTGGGCAGCCTTCCAAAAGCCGGACACCGTCGCGCTCGAGAATTTCGAACTCGGCGTCTTCCCCGTCTGGGCCAAAAGCGAGCAAGTCCAACCGCTGATCCGCTACCTCATGAAGCAAGTCAAGGCGAAGAAACCGCTGGAATTGTCCGGATTCGATTGCCAAATTACAGGCTCCGGGCCGCGCTCCGAACTCTCCGGCGATGTCGCCGGGATATTGGGTCGCTTGCCGGAAAGCACATTCGAAAAGCGCGAGCACAAAGAAATCTGCGCGACCTTCGACAAACTCACCGACGGGGCCAAGTTCCCCGGTCCGGAAGAAATCGAGCTGTTCGGAAAGTTTCGCAACGTCGTGTCGGGCCTCCGCGCCGGGGACAGTTTTGCAGCCGAGGAACTGGCCGATTGGAAGCTCTGGTTCGCCAATTTGCAGCTTGTCATCGACATGAAGTCCGCCGACAAAACCAAAGTCGGGAACATGCGCGACGCGCAAATGGCCAAGAACTTCCTCGCGCTGGCGACCGAGAAATACCCCAAGAAGAAGATCATCGTCTGGGCCGCATCGTACCACCTGATGCGGAATCCGATCGTCGTCGATACCCTCGTGCCGAAACCGGGCGGCGGCGTGAAGCGCGAAGCGACCTACCAGAACAGCGTGATCATGGGTGAAGAGGTCGGCAAGAAGCTCGGCGGCGAGATCTACTCGGTGGCGTTCTTGGCGGCCGAGGGGGAGTGGAAGCTTTTGCAGAACAAAGACGCGACGCCGGTGCCGGAACCGCGGAACGGTTCGATCGACGACTTACTGAACAAAGCCGGGCACAAGAACGCGTTCGTCGATTTGAAAGGCCTGCCGAAGGAGCACTGGCTACGGACGACCCGGATCGTCGCCCGCCCCTTCGGCTACGCCGATACCGAAGCCATTTGGCCCGAAGTGTTCGACGCTTTCGTCTTCACCAAAACGATGACCCCGAGCGAATCGATCGAGAAGGTGAAGGGCGAATGACCGGCGCTATTTCTTCTTCGGTAACACCGGTTCGCTGAATCGCTCGACGATCTTCTGCGTCTTGATTTGATCGCCGATGACGGTGATCAAGTCCGGCAGCGATTTCGTGTGCACCTCGAAGATGCACAGCGACATTTCGTTCTCGGTCCGCTCGCCGTAGACGACGCGCTCTTTGTTCCCGGAGTTGTCGAACCACGATTCCATTTTCAGCTTCGTCCCCTTCGGCAACGTGAACGGTTCGCGGTACGAGTAGTTGTTCTGCTGGTTGAAGTCCCACTTCTTCACGTGCACCATCGGCTTGGTTTCGCCGTTCGGCAGTTCGGCCCAGCATTTCATCTCGGTGCCCAAGCGGTGCATGTGCGGGGCGGTCAGCACGAAGGTCACATCGGTGGGCAACGTGTACTCGGCCTTGCGGTGGTAGCCCTTCTCGCCCGGCGCGATGTCGATCTCCCAATTCTCCACGGTCAGGCCGAAAAGGATGTTCGCCACCGGCTTCTTGGCGTAGTAGATGGCGACTTCGGTTTGGTCGGTTTCTTCCTTGCCACTCGGGTGGTAATGCATCTGCAACACGGCGTCCGACCCCTTCGCCAAGAAGCGGCCCATGCCCTCGGGAACGTGGCGCACCGTCCTGCCGGGGGCGAAGCCGCCCAAGGCACCCGTCGGCAAAAAGCCGAGGCCGCCCTTGTAAGATTCGTAGCCGGGGGCATTGTCCGCAGCGTCGAGTTTCTTCCCGGTGCCGGTGCTGTCGAGATAGCAGATGCCGTGGTGGACGACTTTGCGATTCCCCGGTCGGAGGTCGATGGCCGTGACCATGCAATCTTCTTTCACTTCGGGCAGGGGAATCACGAAGTTCCGCACGATGTCCGGGCCGTTGGCCGGGATCGTAAAAGCCAGCGGCATCTTGATCACGAGATCCGGTTTGCCGAGAACCCAGCCATCCGTATAGGTCGCGGCGGGCAGCGCGTCGGCGGCGTCCCCTTCGGTCGATCCTTGCTTAACCCACGCCGCGAAGGTGGCCCGCTCGGTTTTCGTGAGTCGGCGTTCGCCGAGGAAGTGGCCGTAGTTCGGCACCGCGCTCCACGGCGGCATCTGCCCGGACTCGATGACATCGAGCAGTTGTTGGGCCCGTTTGCCGGCATCTTTGAACGTCAGCAGGCTGAATGGGGCGACTTCGCCGGGGCGATGGCAATCGGCGCACTGGGCCCGCAGAATCGCCGCGATATGGCGATTGAAAGTCACCTTCGCCGGGGCTTCACCCGGCTTCGGGATGTCGTCTTCGAAATGGCAACCGACCGGTTTGGTCTGGGAGTTCGCCACCGGTTTGCCTTCGGCGACGGCGATGACGGCGTCTTTGAGGTCGTGCGATTGGACCGTCGCTTTCGGTTTGCCGGGGGACTCGTACCAATCGTCGATGCGACCGCGGTAGACGATCTCGCCCTTCGGGTTTACCACGAATGCTTCGGGGACGTGCGTCGGCCGGAACAGCGCGGCCAATTCGGCGGCGCTGTCGAGCAGCACGGGGAAGTTCAGTTTGTACTCGCTGGCGAACTTGGTCGCTTCGGCCCGCGTCGAAGAACTGCCCGAGACGACGCCGTAGAATTCGACCAACTTCGGTAGGCCAACGACCAGCTTGTTCAGGGTCGGCGCATAGCGC
>JBBRUN010000060.1:0-15775 GCA_038247765.1 Gemmatales bacterium
GGTCACTTCCAAGTGACCGCTGTCCGCCGCCGACACAACCGCTCCCTCGGGATCATTCTCATTATCGCGTACTGCGTTGACATCGACACCCCTTCGTACTAACGCTTGGACGATCACAAGCTGACCCCGAGTGGACGCGTGCGACAGATAAAGAACACCCTTGTTGTGGCTCCAGTCTCCAGGGTGCCGATCAAGCAGCTTTTCAAAAGTCGCTACGTCCCCCCGCATCAAAGCGTCGTAGGTAGCTTCTTTATGCGTCATTCCTGATCCTCCGGTGCGTCTTCCGTTCCCAAGTTTCCGGCTATGAACCTCTTGGCGATTTCTTCTAATGCGGTTACCACCGCCGCCCGGCCGCGTCCATCTACTTCCTTTAGACGCTTTAGTACGAGGTCGGCGTATTCCTTGGAGTGTTTCCAGCTCGGGGCCCACACCAGGTTCTCACGGCCGGTGAACGGGTTGATCCCATTCCTCCAGAGGATCTCCCGAGCCTCCGCGTTCTGCTTGGCGAAATTCCCCTCGCCCTTCATCACGATGTGGTGGGCATGGGCCCGCGTATGCCCGTTGTTACCAAGGCCTTCCCCGCGCCAGAGCGGTTGCGTGTCCGAGGACTTCGTCACGTCCGACCACTTCCGGTTCATCATATCTTTCTTCGACAAGTCGTGTCCACCCAACCACTCTTTCCAGCCGCCCGACGGCGTGACCGCCCTCGGCTCGGTCGCTTGGATGGCCTTGTGGAGTTCGGCGTCCACCGCTTTTTCGAGGACGAGCATCTCCTTCGAGAC
Organism: Gemmatales bacterium; assembly: GCA_038247765.1. Taxonomy (GTDB): domain Bacteria; phylum Planctomycetota; class Planctomycetia; order Gemmatales; family Gemmataceae; genus JALHQU01. The sequence continues at coordinate 783 of JBBRUN010000060.1, forward strand.
GCCGTTGAGCTTGATCACGAGCGCCTTGATCGCCGCCGGCGCCGGGACCGACGCACTGCTTCGCGTCTTCTCGAAGGCGTCCCACTGAACATTTATGAAGCTTTCGGCCGTCAGTCTGACTTCCGGATTCGACGCAAGGACGATGACGGCCGGCGGCTTGGGCTGAACCATGGCCATCAGTTGGCTGAGTTGGTCGGGCGGGAGCGCGGCGATGGCGGCGGCGAGCGTTTGCAGATCCACGGGTTCGTCCTCGGTGAAGTCGGAGAAAGCCAACCGGTTGAGGTCGGCGGATGGGTGGAAACCGGGGGCCCCGGTCGTTCGGACGGCCGGGTGCTCTTCGCCGAGAAGCGCGATGCCGTCGAACACGTCGAGCAGGGTCTGGTTTGGGTCGGGTCGAGCGGGTGACGCAGTTGCCGCAGTTGCCGCTTCATCTCGATCAATCCGCCGTCGTAGTTGCCGTTTCGGATCGCCGCTTCGAGGTCGAAGGCGAGGAACCCGCCCTTGCCGTCGGTCATGAGGGCCGTGAGCGAGATGCCGTCGATGTCCACATCGATGCCGTGGTCGGGCGTCAGTCGCGCGTCGATCACCCGGCCGGCGTTGGTCAAACCGAGTTGCTTGGCCAACCTCTGCTGGGTGTCGTGGCCGAGGCGGAGTTTCGGCGCGTAGTTGGGGATCAGCGATTTCAGGTTGCGGTAGGTGTCCACCGTGGCGGCGATGCGGGCGGGTGTGAGCGGCTTGCCGTTCCACAGCCCGGGGCCGAAGACGCGCCAACCCCGAATGCCGAAGGTCTTGCCATCGGCGGAGGGGAGGAGCTTCGGAATCGAAGGGCGGAAGGCCATACCTTCAGCTTGAAGCCGAACGTTGCCCGAGCGTGATACGGGTTGCGGCGAAATGTCGGGGAAAACGAAAACACCCCGCCGAGCGGCAGGGTGAGTTGAGAGGCGTGGAATTCGGCTACTCGTCCTCCCACGGGAAATCTTTCTTTTTAATAGCGGGGGTCGTGTGTCGGTGGCGGACTGAAAATTGCGTAGGGTCAGCGGCCGGGATTGGTAAAACAATCCGTGCCGCTGTCCGTTTCCTACCGATGCCCGGATCGCCGATGAAACCGCTTCTCGGGTTGTCGCTGTTGGCTCTCGTCGCCGCGCTCGGGTGCGTGCGGCCGCCGGCCAAGGTCGTCGATACGGCCCCGCCGCAAGCGATCGTCGAATTCCCGGTCGTTCGCGACGTGACCGAGTACGAAGATTTCACCGGACGGACGGTCGCGTCGAAATCGGTCGACATCAAGTCACGTGTTACCGGGCATCTCATCAATCTGCACTTCGAAGACGGCAAAGATGTCAAAGCGGGCGACAAACTCTTCGACATCGACCCGAAGACTTACCGGGCTGAACACGAGCGAGCGATGGCGGCGGTCGTCCAAGCCGAGACCAGAGTGGCGCGGCTCGAGCGGGACTTCAAACGGGTCGAAGACCTGAAGATGAAAAACTCGATCAGCCCGGAAGAATACGACCGCGTCCTCGGCGATCGCGCCGAAGCCATCGCGGCGGTCGAGGTGGCCAAGCGTCAAGAAGCCGCGGCGAAGAACTTCGTCGATTACACGCATATCGCCGCGCCGATCTCCGGCCGCATCGGCAAGCGGATGATCGATCCGGGCAACCTCGTGAAGGCCGACGAAACGCTGCTGACAACGATCGTCGCGAGCGACCCGATGTACGCCGACTTCGACATCGACGATAGGACGGTTCTCCGGATCCGGCGGTTGATCGAAGCCGGCAGTGTGCAGTCGGCCCGCGACGTGAAGACGCCCGTGCGCGTCGGCCTGCCGGACGAAGACGGTTTCTCGATGGACGGCACCATCACATTCGTCGATAACCAACTGAACCCCGGCACCGGCACCATCCGGCTCCGCGCCGAGATGGCCAACCCCAAGTACCTGCTGTCGCCGGGGATGTTCATCCGCGTGCGGGTTCCCATCGGGAAACCCAAGCGCGAAATCCTCGTGCCCGAAATCGCCATCGGCACCGACCAAGGTTTGAAGTTCGTATTCGTCGTGAACGCCGACGACACCGTCGAGCAGCACCGGGTGGAACTGGGTCTGCCCCAAGGTAGTTTGCGCGTCGTGCGAGCGGTCGAAGGTGACCCGAAGTCGGGCGTGACGGAGACCGACCGCGTGATCGTCAAAGGGCTCCAGCGCGTCCGTGACAAAGCCAAAGTGACTCCGAAGTTCGACGCCCCGCCGACCGCGCCCAAGGGTGGATGAGCCGTGCTCCCGCGTTTCTTTATCGACCGGCCCATCTTCGCGGCGGTGATCTCGATCTTGATCACGCTCGCCGGGGGCATCGCGGCATTCCGGCTACCCGTGTCGCAATTTCCGCCCGTCACGCCGCCGACGATTCAAGTCGATTGCAACTACCCCGGCGCCAGTGCGGAGGTCGTCTCGAAGACCATCGCCTCGCCGCTCGAGCAGCGCGTCAACGGCGTCGAGCGCATGTTGTACATGTCGTCGCAGTGCACCAACGACGGCAGCTATACGCTGACGATCACTTTCGAGCCGGGCACCGATTTGAACTTGGCGCAGGTGCTCGTGCAGAACCGCGTGAACTTGGCCACGCCGGAATTGCCGGAGATCGTCCGTTCCACCGGGGTCACGGTGCGGAAGCGCTCGCCCGAGCTGCTGCTGACCTTCGCGCTGATGTCCAAGTCGGGCAAGTACGATCAAGTCTACCTCAGTAATTACGCGGTGCTGCACCTGCGCGAAAACCTGTCGCGCATCCCCGGCATCAGCGATGTCACCATCTTCGGCCAACGCGACTACAGCCTGCGCATCTGGATCAAACCGGGCCAACTCGAAGCCCGGCAACTGACGGTGCTCGACGTCGTCGGCGCGATCCGCTCCCAAAATGCCGAGGTGGCGTTGGGGAATGTGAACCCGGAGCCGCGCGAATTCACCCTCACCAGTCTCGGCCGGCTCGACACCGTCGAACAGTTCGAAAACATCATCGTGAAAACCGGCCCGGATGGGCAACTCGTCCACCTGCGCGAGGTGGCCCGAGTCGAACTCGCCGCGAAATCCAGCGACATCACCAACCGCTTCGACAGCCAGCAAACCGTCGGCTTGGCCATCTTCTTGACGCCGGATGCCAACGCCATCACGACATCGAAAGAACTTAAAGATTCGATGGCGGATTTGGGACGGGCACTTCCGCCCGGCATGGAATACGAGATCGGCTACGACACGACCCCGTACATCGAGTCGTCGATTTTCAAAGTCGGCGAAGCGATGCGCGATTCCATCCTGCTCGTCGGTATCGTCGTGCTCATCTTCCTGCAAAGTTGGCGTTCCGCCCTCATTCCGCTGGCCACGGTGCCGGTCGCCATCATCGGTACCTGCGGGGCCATGGCGATCGTCGGCTTCGGGTTGAACAACTTGACGCTCTTCGGTTTGGTGCTCGCCGTGGGCATCGTCGTCGACGACGCCATCGTCGTGGTCGAGGCGGTGCAGCACCACATCGAACGCGGCCTCAGCCCGAAGGACGCGACCGCCAAAGCGATGGAAGAAGTCGCGGGGCCGGTGATCGCCGTGGGGGTCGTGCTCTGCGCGGTCTTCGTGCCGTGCATGTTCTTCCCCGGCATCGTCGGCCAGTTTTTCAGGCAGTTCGCGCTGACCATCGCCATCAGCACGATGATCTCGACCTTCAACAGCCTCACGCTCAGCCCGGCGCTGGCCGCGTTGCTGCTCCAATCGAAAGACGCCAAGCCGGACTGGATCACGCGGGCGATGCAGTTCTGCTTCGGCTGGTTCTTCCGGGCCTTCAATTGGTCGTTCGATCGGCTCGGCCGCGGTTACACCGGCTTGGTCGGCAAGCTCATCCGGATTCCGCTGGTCGTGCTCGTCCTGTACGCCGCGCTCGTGGGGCTCGGGTACCGGGGCTACACGCGGCTACCGACGGGGTTCATCCCGGCCCAAGACAAAGGCTATTTGATCGCCAGCGTGCAACTTCCGGACGCCGCGAGTGCCGAGCGCACCCGCGATGTGATGGATCGCGCCGCGAAGATCGCACTGGAGTGCACCATCGCCATTCCGGCGAACAAGGGAGACGAGGGGGCCGAACGGCTCGATCAAGAAGCGCTCGAAAAAATTGACCGGGGCACCCCGCTACGACCCGGCTGGTACCGCAAGGTGAAACCCGTCGCCCACGTCAACGCGGTGGCGGGGAACTCGTTCGTGCTGAGTGCCTACGGCTCCAACTTCGGGTCGATGTTCGTCATTTTGAAACCGTTCGCCGAGCGCTCCGCCCCACAGCTTTACAGCGAATTGATCGCGCAGAACCTCCGCAAGAAAATGGGCGGGGCCGTGCCCGAAGCGCAGATCAACATCTTCGGCGCGCCGGCGGTGCCGGGGTTGGGCCGGGCCGGCGGTATCAAATTCATGGTGCAGGATCGCGGTGAAGTCGGCCCGCAGAGCCTGCAAGCGCAGACGATGAACCTCATCGAAAAAGGCAACAAGCAGCCGAGCATGGTCGGGCTGTTCACGGTGTACAACACGAGTTCGCCGCAGTTGGCCGTGACCGTGGACGAGGCGAAATGCAGCGATGCCGGGGTCGAGCCGCTCGATGTGTACGCCACGATGCAATCGACCTTGGGGCAGCGCTACGTCAACGACTTGAACCTCTTCGGCCGGACTTGGCAGGTGAATGTGCAGTCCGAACCGGGGACGCGGAACGCCGTCGAAGATGCGAAACGCCTCCGTGTCCGCAGCAAATCGGGGACGCTCGTACCGTTGAATACGCTCGTGCAGATCAAGCCGAGCAGCGGGCCGCTCGTGATCACGCGGTACAACATGTACCCGGCCGCGGCGATCAACGCCAGCATTGCGCCGGGGGCGAGCAGCGGCGAAGCGACCGCCGTGATGGAGCAACTCGCGAAGTCCGAACTGCCGTCGAACATGGGCTCCGAGTGGACGGAACTCACGTTCATCGAGCAGCGCTCGCGCGATACCGGGATGGCCGTCTTCGCCCTCGCGGTGCTGGTCGTCTTCTTGGTGCTGGCGGCGCTCTACGAAAGTTGGACGCTGCCGCTGGCGGTGATTTTGGTCGTGCCGACGTGCGTCGCCTGCTCGCTCGCCGGCGTCTGGATCACGAACTGGGATACCATCGTCGCCAACGATTTCACCATCGGGGCGTTCGGCCGCGACATCAATCCGCTGACGGGGATCGGTATTTTGAAGCCCGGCGTGACCTACGGTGTCAACATCTCGGGGACGGTCGGCCTGAACAAGCAAGACGTGAACCTGTTCACGCAAGTCGGCTTCGTCGTGCTCATCGGGCTGGCCTGCAAGAATGCGATCCTCATCGTGGAGTATGCCAAGAAGCGCCGCGACGCCGGCGACGATCGTCGGACGGCGATCCTCGGAGCCTGCCGGTTGCGGCTCCGGCCGATCTTGATGACGAGCTTCGCTTTCATCCTCGGTGTCGTGCCCTTGGCCTTCGCCAGTGGGGCCGGGGCCGAGATGCGGCAAGCTCTCGGTATCGCCGTGTTCTCCGGCATGATCGGCGTGACGATCTTCGGCGTACTGCTGACGCCGGTGTTCTACGTCGTCGTCGACCGCCTCGCTTCGGGTCGGGTCGGGCAAAGCCGGTATCTCGGCTCCCTCGGCACCGGATTCGCAAATATCGTGAAACTGCGATGGCCTCGCCGCGCAGCGGTTTGGCTTTGGTCGAAGGCGGCGGCGCAGATCGCCGCGCGGAAACCGTTCGTCAGCGGGTCATGATTCTCCGAGGTTTCCCCTTGTTCGCACGCTTCTTCATCGACCGGCCGATCTTCGCGGCGGTGCTGTCGATCCTGATCACCCTCGGCGGGGCCGTCGGCCTGCAACGCCTGCCGGTGGCGCTCTACCCGGAGATCACCCCGCCGACCATTGAGGTCTCGACGAGCTACCCCGGCGCGAACTCGCGCACCATCGCCGATACGGTCGCCGCGCCGATCGAACAGCAGGTCAATGGCGTGGAAGAGATGCTGTACATGACCAGCACCTCCACGAACGACGGCAACTACACGCTGACGGTGACCTTCCGCCCCGGGGCCGACCTCAACATCTCGCAGGTGCTCGTGCAGAGCCGGGTGAACACGGCCTTCAAGAATCTCCCGGCGGAAGTCCAACGCCGCGGTGTGACGGTGAAAAAGAAGTCGGCGAACGTGCTGATGATCGTGAACCTCAAGTCGAAGGATCCGTCCCGGAAGGAGCTGTACCTCAGCAATTACGCCACGATTCAACTGCGCGACGAACTCTCGCGGATCGAAGGTGTCGGCGACATCGTCTTCCTCGGCCAGCGCGACTACGCCATGCGGATCTGGATCGACCCGATCAAGCTCGCCTCGCGCGGGCTGACGCCCGAAGACGTGACCCACGCCATCGAACAGCAGAACGCGCAAGTCGCGGCGGGGCAGATCGGCCAACCGCCGGTGCCGACGGGGCAGGCGTTCCAATTCACGATCAACACCATGGGCCGGCTCTCGGAGCCGAGCCAATTCAACGACATCGTGCTGAAGACCGACGCGGGCGGACGGGCGATCCGCATGAAGGATGTGACCGAGAAGATTGAACTCGGCGCGGTCACTTACGATCAACTCTGCACCCTCGACGGCGAACGCTCGGTGGCGCTTTCGGTTTACCCGCTGCCGGGGGCCAACGCGCTCGACACGGCCAAGTTGGTGAAAGACAAGATGAAAGAATTGCAGACGCGCTTCCCGGACGGCGTCGAATACGAAATCGTTTACGACACCACGCCCTTCGTGCAAGAATCGATCGACGAAGTTTTCGGCACCCTCGGCCTCGCGGTTCTGCTCGTCGCCCTCGTCATGCTGCTCTTTTTGCAGAGTTGGCGCTCCGCCTTGATCCCGCTCGCGGCCGTGCCGGTGGCCATCATCGGCACCTTCGGCGCGATGGCGCTCATGGGTTTCAGCCTGAACACGCTGACGCTCTTCGGCCTCGTGCTCGCGGTCGGCATCGTCGTCGACGATGCCATCGTCGTGGTCGAGGCGGCGGAGTACCACCTCGGCAAAGGGTTGAATGCCAAGGACGCCACGGCCCAAGCGATGACCGACGTCGCGGGGCCGGTGATCGCGGTGGGATTGGTGCTCGCGGCGGTGTTCATCCCGTGCGTCTTTATCACCGGTATCATCGGGCAGTTTTTCCGCCAGTTCGCCGTGACCATCGCCATCAGTACGCTGATCTCCACGTTCAACAGTTTGACGCTGACTCCGGCGCTCTGCGCGTTGCTGTTGGAAAAAGAAGAACACGGGGGCCGGCGCAAGAATCCGCTGCCGAAGTTGGCGTGGGCGCTGCTCATCGGCTACGCGGGATATGCGGCGGTGCGGCACTTCTTCCCCGCCTGGACGCATTCGATCTCGCACGCGATCGGCATGCCTCTCAAGACCGATTTGGCCAAATCGATAGCCTTCGCGGTGAGCGGAATCGGAATCGCCACGCCCTTCGCCATCGTCGGGTATTTCGTCGCACCGCCCTTAAACTGGATGCTGAGCTGGTTCTTCTACGCCTTCAACCTCGGCTTCGAGCGGGTCACGCGCGGCTATCTCCGCGTCGTGCGTGCGCTGCTCGTGCTGTCGGTCGTCGTGCTCCTCGGTTACGGCGGCTTGCTCTACGGCACCTACCACGTCATGACGACGACGCCGACCGGCTTCATCCCGCAGCAAGACAAGGGCTACTTGATCGTGAACCTGCGCATGACCGACGCGTCCTCGCTGACGGAAACGCAGAAGTCGGTGACGCAATTCGAAGCGATGGCGCGCGAGATTCCCGGCGTCAACCACACCGTGGCCGTGTCGGGCAGCTCCGCGTTGCTCGGCGGCAGTTCCTCGAACTTCGCGACGGTGTACGTCATGCTCGACACCTTCGAACACCGCTTGCCTTTCGGGGGTACGGCCGACGACATCGCCGAGAAACTGCGGTCCAAGTGGGACAGCCAAGCCCGCGATTCTCTCATCACGGTCCTCGGGGCACCGCCGGTCGACGGCCTCGGCGCGGCCGGGGGCTTCCGCATCATGATCGAAGACCGCGCCGCCAGCGACACGAAAGGTTTCGCGCTCCAGGGCGTCGGCGATCGCACCGTCCAAGAGGGGAACGCGGGGCCGGAATTGCAGGGGATGTTCTCCGGCTTCCAAGCCGATTCGCCTTGGGTCGAACTGACGCTGGATCGCGAGAAGGCCGAGAGCAACGGCGTCCGCATCCGCGACATTCAAGAAGCGATGGAGAAATTCTTCGGGTCGGAATACGTCAACGACTTCAACCGCTTCGGCCGCACTTGGCAAGTCATCGTGCAGGCCGACGCCAAGTTCCGCGACAAGCTGAAGAAGCTCGGCCAAGTGCAGGTGAAGAACAGCCAAAGCGAAATGGTGCCGTTGAAGGTGTTCTTGAGCGACCGCGGCGCCGTCGGCCCCGTGATGGTGGTGCGCTACAACTTGCACCCGGTGAATCCCGTGACGGGCAACGCCAAGCCGGGCGTGAGTTCCGGCGCGGCGATCTCCGAGATGGAAGCCGTGACGAACCGCAACCTCGACCCCGGCATGAAGGCCGAGTGGACGGAACTCGCCTTACTCCAGTTGGAAAGCGGCAACACGGCGCTCTATGCGTTCATCCTTTCGGTGGTGCTGGTGTTTTTGGTGCTCGCGGCCCAATACGAAAGTTGGGCTTTGCCACTGGCCGTGATCCTCGTGGTGCCGATGTGTTTACTGTGCGCCGCCGCCGGTGTGCGGATCGCGGGGCAAGACATCAACGTCTTCACGCAGATCGGCTTCGTCGTCCTAGTGGGGCTGGCCTGCAAGAACGCTATTCTGATCGTCGAGTTCGCCCGCAACCGCCACGCGGCCGGGGCCAGTCGCCGGGAAGCGACCCTCGATGCCTGCAAGCTGCGCTTGCGGCCGATCGTGATGACCAGCGTCGCGTTCATCCTCGGCGTGGTGCCATTGGTTTTCGCCCAAGGGGCCGGGGCCGAGATGCGCCAGACGCTGGGCACAGCCGTGTTCGCGGGGATGATTGGGGTCACGGCCTTCGGGGTGTTCCTGACACCGGTCTTTTTCTTCGTGATCCAGTGGGCCAGCGACAAAGTCCGCGGCGTGTGAGCCCGCGACCGCACTTCTATCGGGCTTTACGCGATGCGCGGAATCGGATAAATCTATCTTAAGTTTTGCACGCTCCTTGGAGAGCCGAAATGTTGAGCCGAATTCCGGTGGCGTCGGTCGATTTGAGCGGTAACGAAGAAGCCTACGCCGTGGACGCCATCCGCAGCACTTGGATTTCCTCGACCGGGGCTTACCTCAACCGCTTCGAGCGCGAGTTCGCCGAGTTCTGCCATACGACGACCTCGCTCACGGTCTGCAACGGCACGGTCGCACTGCACCTCGCGCTGATGGGCTTGGATGTCCGCCCCGGCGACGAGGTGCTGGTGCCCTCGCTGACTTACGTCGCCACGGCGAATGCGGTGCGGTACGTCGGGGCGGAGCCGGTCTTCGTCGATGTCGACCCCGAGACGTGGTGCATCGACCCGGACAAACTCGAAGCCGCGATCACGCAACGCACGCGCGGCATCATCCCGGTTCACCTGCTCGGTCACCCGGCGGACATGGATCGCATCAACCGTGTCGCCGACGTCCACGGTTTGTGGGTCATCGAAGACGCCGCCGAGGCGCTCGGGGCCAAGTACAAAGGGCAGCCGGTCGGCAGTTTGTCGCACTGCGCGACGTTCTCGTTCTTCGGGAACAAGGTCATCACGTCCGGCGAAGGTGGGGCGATCACGCTATCGGACGACCGGCTCGCCACACGGTTGCGGGCGCTGCGCGGGCAGGGGATGGATCCGAACCGGCGTTACTACTTCCCGATCACGGGCTACAACTTTCGGCTCACGAACTTGGCCTGCGCGATCTTGTGCGGGCAGATGGAACGCAAAGAGACGATCCTCGCCCAGCGGCGGACGCTGTGCGAGCGCTACAACCGGATGCTGCGGTCGATCCCGGGCATCGGCCTGCAACCGGTGGCGTCGTGGGCGGAGATTTCGCCGTGGATGTACTGTTGCACTATCGACCCGGACGAATTCGGCGGGACGCGCGATGAACTGATGACGCACCTCGCCGAGCAGAACATCGAAACCCGGCCGATGTTCATCTCGCTGCATACCTTACCGCCGTTCCGGGAGCAATCCCGCAAGCGGAACGAACACCTTCCCGTGACGGATCGCCTCTCCGAATTGGGGATCATTCTGCCGACGTACAACACGCTCAGCGAAGCCGATCAGGATCGCGTCGTCGGGTCGATCGCCGAATTCCAACGCCAGCGCGGCCGGCAACGGCGAGTGGCCTGATGAACCCCAACCCCGCGCTCGAATTCCGCCGCGCCGCCCCCGATCTACTGCCGGGCCTGACGGCATTTTTCGAATCGATGATCGCGAACAAAGACGACGAGTTCTTCCACCCGCACGCCTTCACGCCCGAGAAAGCTGTAGAGCTGTGCGGATACGCGGGGAAGGATCTCTACCTCGTCGCCGTGGCCGGTGGCGTCGTGCTGGCGTACGGGATGCTGCGGGGTTGGGACGAAGGCTACGCGGTGCCGAGCTTGGGGATCGCGGTGCACCCGACGGCGCGCGGCACGGGTCTCGGCTCGGCCTTCATGAGGTATTTGCACGCTGCTGCGGTGAGCCGCGGAGCCGAGACCGTCCGGTTGAAGGTCTACCCGCACAACCTCAAGGCGAAGTCGCTCTACGAGAAACTGGGATATGTGTCGGCCGGGGAATCAGCCGGTCAGGTGCTGTACACGCTGGCACTGCTTCGTTGACGCAACAGTCTTCATCCGAGCGTAGATGCCGGTTCGAACTCTGCAACGATCTTCCCGATCCGCGTTGCCAAATCGTCGATTTCGTGCGAAGCCCCCATTTCCGCGAGTACTTGCGCGGCGCTGTCCGCCAACGCGAGCATCGGTTTCCGGTGGAGCACATCGCGGGCGAACTCTCGGAACTTCTCGCAGTAGAGCCGGGTGTCGAAGCGCGCGAGTGCGTGCAGGCGAGCTCGTTCGCCGTAGGCGATTCGTTCGCGTTCATCGCCGACGAGCCGTTCGAGCGCCCCCGCGATTTCATCCGACGATCGGATTTTGACAACCGCATCGTCCGGGACTTCCGAGTAGGAGCCGTGGTCCCAAACCACCGTGGCCACCCCGGCTAGCAAAGATGTGATCAGCGAGGCGGAGCTTTCCCCGGTGTGTGGGTTGCGCAGGTTCACGACGATGTCCGCGGCCGCGAGCGCCGTCCGCAAGCGTTCGTCATTCTGCCAGCCGACGAGCCGAACCGTCGAATCGAGTCCGGCGTCCGCGATGGCGCGGGCCAAGGTCGCTTCGTAGTCGTCGCTGCCCTGTCCGATCACGTCGAACCGGCAAGCCGTCCGGAGGCGTTCGCTCCCGGCGATGGCGGCGATGATGTCCAGAATCAGTTTGTTCGCGTTGAGCATGCCGAAAGCCAAGATTCGCACGCGGCCGTCGGTCGTCGATCGCTTCGGTAGCCGGGTCGTGGCCGTAATCTCGCACGGACCGAACAACGGGAAGTCGATGGCTCGTACCGGGAGGCTCACTTCGTCGGCCACGCGTCGGCGGGCGTAGTCGGAATGCACGATGGCGCCCAAGGCTCTCTGCAAGGCGGGGCTGAAGAGGGGCGCGGCCAAACGACGACAGTCGTCGCCGGCCTCGTCCGATCGGCCGAACCGTTCCGCCTCGGAGCCGTGGGCCACACCTAAATAGAGCCGATACGATTCGGGTGTTCTGAGGTGGAGTGCGAAGTAGCGCCGGAAGAAATCCCTCAGCACGAGGTCGTGGAGGATGACGATTCCGGGCTTGCGGATCGCCGTTTGATAAATAGGCAGGTGGTTCTCGAGGTGATTGCCCATGTTGTACACGAGCAGGTCGAACCCGTCGAGGGATTCCAAAAAAGCCGGCTCGGGATCGATGGGGGCCGAGGCGCAACGGAGTTCGGATTCCCGCATCGGCTCCGGCCCGGCCGCCCCCGATACGAAGATCGTCACGTCGTCGGTGCGCGACAACCCGCGCACGATGGCTTCGCTGTAGTCGCCGATGGCACTCCGCGTGCCGAACGGCGTAAACCATGCTATGCGCATCGCTCCCCCGGTTCAATCGAGCAGTCGGTCGAGGATGAACTCCCAATCAATCCGGAGTTCGCCCAGCGTTGCGAACCCGTTTTCGCCCAGCGTGCGGGCCGCGGCTTTGTCCGCCCAGACGCGTTCCAGCGCATCCGCCAGCGCCGCGGCCGACGGTTCGACGATCAGACCGTTGCGGTTGTGGCGGACGAGTTCGTGGGTGCCCCCCGAGTCGGTGAAGGTCACCAGCGGTTTGCGGGACTGGAACGCTTCGAGCGTGACGAACCCGTAGGAATCTTCGTCGAACGGGATGTAGATCGCCCCGCACGAGCCGCGCATCCAGTCCGCTTTCTGTTCCTCCGTCACCCAACCGAGCAGTTGAACGCGATCGCGCAGGCCGAGTCGTTCGACGGCGGCGAGCATTTGCCGGCCGTACTCGTCTGAATCGGGCTTGCCGGCGATGACGAGTCGAAACGGCGACCTCACGTGAGCCATGGCTTCGACGGCGAGCAATTGGCGTTTGGCCGCCCCGATGCGGGAGGGGTAGAAGAAGTAGTCGCCGAATTCGCCGGGGCCGAAGAGTTCGGGCCGGTCCAGCGGCGGATAGAGCACCGCGTCGGCTTCGATCCCGTTGCCGTTGAGGAGTCGTTTGGCGACGATCTCGGAGTTGGTGAAGATCTTCTCGGCAGAATGGAAGGCCCGCGTATCGGCCGCGCGGATCATGTCGCGGATGCCGCGGGTCTCGGCGTTGTCCTGCATGCCCGCGTATTCCGTGCCCCACAGCTCGTAGGCTTGGCGAAATTGATGGAAGAGCCAGAGACGCTTCTTAGAGAAGGGGCAGATGTAAGCGGGGAACTTGAAGGCGATGGCGAGATCGGGCTCGCCCGCATCGACGCGGAGCAATCGGCAAGCGAGCATGTGTTCCGGGATCGACCGGGGCGGGTACCACTTGAACGGGATTTTGATCTGTTCCACGGCGTGCCCGCGACCGCGGATGCGGTGGGCGAGACTGTCGGACAGGATCTCGGCGCCGCCGCGAACGAACGGGCATTGCACGTTGACGAGGGCGACTTTCATGCGGTGAGTTTCTCGATCACTCGATCCCAATGGATGCCGTGGAGCTGGAGCGAAGCGTGGGCCGCATCCCCCAGCCGCTGCCCGGCGACCCTATCCCGCCAGAGCCGGTTCATCGCCTCCGCGAGCGCTTTTGGTTCCGGTTCGCAAATCAGACCGTTGTGGCCGTCCCGGATCACTTCCAAGCTACCGCCGGAGTCGGTGAGGGTGACAACGGGTTTGTGGGCATGGAACGCTTCGAGCGTGGAGTAGCCGTAAGAGTCTTCGTCGAAGGCCAAGTAGAGCGCCCCGCAGCAGCCGGCGGTGAGTTCGGCCTTGTCGGCTTCGGTGATGTAGCCGGTGAAGCGGACGCGTTCGGCAACGCCGGCTTCGCGCGCGCGGGCTTCCAATTTCGAAGCGAAGGTCGGGTCGTCTCCAGTGCCGGCGATCACGAGGCGCAACTCGGGGTCGGTGTGCCGCAAGGCTTCGATAGCGAGTGCCTGCCGCTTGATCGGATTCAACCGGCTCACATAGAGGAGGTAATCGCCGAAGGGGCCGGGGCGGAATGGGTGGTCGGATTGGAGAGGCGGATACAGGATGCCATCGGGTCGGAGGCCGTTGAACTCGAGGACGCGATTGGCCACGACTTTGGAATTGGTGAAGACCTTGCGGCACTCGCGGAGGTAAAGGTCATCCGAGCGTCGCATCATGTCGCGGTGGTGCCGGCCGCGTTCGTCGTCGGGCATGCCGGACCACTCGGTGTTCCACAGGTCGTAGGCTTCGCGGTAGTGGTGGATGAACCACGCGACCTTGTTGGGGTGCCGCAGGGCGTAAGCTGGGGCGCGGATGGCGATCACGCGGTCGATCCGATTCCCGGCGCTCTCGGTGACGTCGAGCAGGCGAATGGCTGCGGTCTGCGCGGCGATCTCGGGCCAATCCGAGTGGAAGGGGATCAACGCGGTGTCGGTCTCGAAGCCCCGGCGAAGTAACTCCCGTTGGAGGTCGTCCACGATTTTGGACGCCCCGCCTTTTACGAACGGGACGAATGTCGAAGCGATCAGGACGCGCACGTATCGGCCCCTTTCACATCGGTCGGACTCGGGTGTCGTTGCCGCTCGACGATGTCTTCGACGATCCCGTACGAGACCTCCGTCAGGGACCGTTGCAGGGCTTGAATCTGCACTCGGAGTTGAGCATGACTCTGCTCGATCCGCTGCTCGAGTGCCGCGTGGCGGGTTTGCCACTCGCCTTCGTGTCGCAAGCGGATTCGATGCTGGAATGCCGCAGCTTCCCAAGACTCCCGAAGCCGGGAGAGAAAAGCCCGGCGCGTGTACCAGAAAGGGAAAAATCGGAGCAGGCGGGCTTGATGCAGAAGTTCTGCCGGGGAAGCATCGCGGCCGAGGATTACACGATAGGCCTGTTCGACGAAAACGTTGCGATCTACGACTTCCGGCAGTGGGAGAGGGTCGAGCGGAAGTGGGGCTGCGGCCGGGGATTGTGTACTCGTAACTTGCGAATGGGTTGAGGCTACCGCGGCATTGAGTGAAGCCCACTTCATCGTCTCGCGGATGCGGGCAGTGACGTCGTGTTCTTCCATATCGTCGTAAGTTAAAGTTTGGCCGGTGGGCCGTCAACCCGAATAGGATCCGCGGTTCCCGGAGATTTTCGTACGTATTCCCCTTCAATCGAAGAGTGCGTTGGCGAAATCCATTTGTGGGCGCCACGGACTCCCATACTCAGCGATTCGTGACAATCGAACCGGCCCCGCGCACCACATCTTTCAACTTCGGCAC
>JBBRUN010000061.1:0-15622 GCA_038247765.1 Gemmatales bacterium
CAGCCTAATTCGTGGAAATGTGGCGATTTCTGCACAGAATTGTGGGCATCATCTTCGATGAAATGCGCCGAATTCCGCCCCATTCGCTTAGGCAGTGAGCATTGGTGCTTAAAGTATTTGCGTTAGCCCTGTCAACGCTGGCGCGGTAGCACGATTGTGAGAGTTGGGACGAATCTGATCGAGCAGCAACACTCCGTTCCGAAATCCGAGGATATTTCCGACGGTCTTCACGAATTCCTCTTGTATTGTTTTGCAGAAGCTGGTAGTGGGCCATCCACAACGAATCGAAACGGATCGCCGAGGGCAGGACGGACCGACCAATCGGCCGTTCACGACGGACTCCTCTCCCAACCGTCGCCGCCCCGCACCTCCCGACCCGCCCTAGCAGCACCCTTCGTTTGCGCTCCGTCGCAAACCCGAGTTCCATCGTCTCAATCTCGACCCGACGGGCTTGGCCGCCGGGCCGGAACCACACGCCCGCGCCTTGCGCCGGCGTCCCATTCAGGGGGGATCTGGCCATGTCTGGAAACGCACTCTTCTTGGCGTACATGCTGCTGACCACACCGCCCGGCCTCATCGAAGCGCCGCCGCGCGAAGCGGACTGGCCCGTCCTCCGCGAGGCCCTCCAGAAAGCCGCCATCGACTTGGAAATCCTCGACAATCGCGAAAGTGCCTACCTCTTCGCCAAACGCGCGGAATTCTCGGACGACATCAACATCCTTCGCCGCCGATACGTCGAATACGCCGATGCCCCGCGGCTCTCGGAGAGTTTCCGACTGCCGGAGCGCAACGCCGTCAACGACTTGATCACGTTCAACCGAGGTTACCGCAAGCACTTGGTCGAAAAGCAAAACTTGGAGCGCGACCGCACCGAGCAATACGACATCGCGCTCATGGAGACAGACCGGCTTTACAAAGTGTGGGACTTGGTCCGCGATGCCCGCTGCGACTTCTACTACGTCACCGTCCGCCGGGCCGCACTCAAGAAACTGAAGACCTCGATCGGCGAAGAAGCTTACGCGATGGGGCTATTGCCGCCGAACGTGCCGACGTGGCGGTTCAACGAAGCGCGTTAATCACTCCGCCGGTACGATGGCGTCGGCTTCGATCTCGATGAGCATCTCGGGATCGATGAGTTTGGAAACTTCGACCATCGCCGTGGCCGGGAGGATCGCCCCGAAGACTTCGCCGTGGGCGCGGCCGACTTCTTGCCACTGGTCGATCTTCGTCAGGTACATCCGGGTGCGGACGACGTGTTCGAGCTTCGCCCCGGCTTTTTCGAGGGCCGCTTCGATCGTCTTCAGGACTTGGATCGTCTGGGCGTACGGGTCGCCTTTGCCGACGAGGCCTTGGGCCGTCATGGCCGTACAACCGGAGACGAACACGAACGGCCCGACGCGAACCGCCCGCGAGTAGCCGATGATCGGTTCCCATTTGCCGCCGGTGCCGATGTTGATCCGCGTCACGATGGCTCCTGGGCGAATAGAAGTTCGTCGATTTCTTCGAAGCGATTCAAGACGCGATCCGGCCCGGCGGAGCGGGGGTCGTCCGTGCCGGCCAGGCCGACATTCACGAGCCAGACGGGCAACCCCGCCGCGCGCGCGGCGTGCACATCCACGACCATGTCGCCGACGTACAAACCGTCCGACAGCGGTATTCCCAAGCGTTTGCAGCCTTCGATCAGCATGGCCGGGTCGGGCTTCGGCGCGGCGACATCTTCGGGGCCGAGAACGATCGGCAGCAGCTCGGCCAGATCCAAGCCGGCGATCAGCGAGCGGGTGAAGCTCACGGCTTTGTTGCTGCAAACGCCCATGGGGTAGCCGCGTTGGCTCAAGCGGATCAGTGTCTCGCGGACACCGGGGAACAGCTTCGTCAGTTTCAGCATGACGCCGGGGTGGTGGGCCCGATAGCGGCTCACAGCGAGGTCGGTGTCGAAGCCGGGGCAGAGTTCCGCGAGCAGGCTCTCGAGGCCGTGGCCGACGTACCGGCGGATGCTTTCTTCGGTCATGGCCGGCAGGTCGAAGGATTCGCGGACGTTGTTCACGCTCGACGCGATGGAGGCGAAGCTATCGGCGAGGGTCCCGTCAAAATCGAACAGCACGCCGCGGATCATCGGTGCGAACTCCCGGTTAACTGCTCTTTATAGACAGCGATCCGGCAGCATCCCAGTGCAAAATTGCCGAATCCACGCACCGCCAGCTTCGGAGAATTCTCCGCAGTCCCAGCACCTTCCCGAAAGGGATCCAGCATGTTGAGCTTCTTGTTCCGGCGGAACCCGAAGTCCTGCCCCCCTTTGCTCTGCGCGGCTGAGGCCCAGACTGGGGGTTAGATGCTCGAAGAGGTGTTTACCTGGGCGGACTGGAATATGCTTTTGCAGACGTTTCACTTCGGCGCGGGGATCTTTTGCGGCGGCACGCCCGGCCAGGATTCTTCGAGCAGCAAGCCGGATAGATCCGCCGCGAAGCGCCACGCTTCGCCGAGCGCCCGGTTGTATTCCAGCCGCGCCTCGGCCACCGTCCGCTGGGCTTGGATCACCCGCAGATATTCGAACTGGCCGCCTTTGAACGATTCCATCGATAGTTTGTAGGTTTCTTCCGCCTTCGGCAGGATCTGGCCCTTGTATTCCTCGGCCAGTTTCAGCGCCGCCGAATAGCCCCGCAGCGCGGAGGCCACGCGCTCGGCGAGTTCGTTCTCGACGCGGCCGACTTCTTGCCCCGCCATGGCGAACTCGGCCCGCGCCGAACGGATATTCCCTTGATTGCGGTTCCACACCGGGATGGGCGCACTCACACCGATGAGCCAGTCGTTCGATTGATTTTGATTCTGACGGACGTAACCCGAGGTCAGTGTCAAGTTCGGAATCCAATCGACTTCGGCGCGGTGAACCGAAGCGTGGGCCTTATCGACCGCGACCTTCGCCGAGCGCACATCCGGGTGCGTGGCCAACACCGTTTCCAGCGTGCGATCCGGATCGTACTTCGGCACGTCTTCGTACGGTCCGGCGCTGGCCCCCACCGGCAGACGCGGGTCGCCGACTGCCGCCGCGAGGCGGTTGCGGGCGCCGGGCAATTCGCGCTTCGCCGACTCGGCTTGCGTGCGGAACCGGGCGAGTTCCACTTCGAGTTGGATCAAATCGAGCCGGGCGATCTGCTTGTTCTCCAGCAGGATTTGCCCGGTCTTGACGGCATCGCCCGCCAGTTTGGCGAGTTCGTCCAACACCGCGATCCGGCGTTCGAGCGCATACAGGTCGTAATATGCGGCCCGTACACTGCCGATGACCGCGTAGCGCTCCCGCAACAGCGCGAGCGTCGATTGATCCACTTCCCGCGCCGCCACGGCTTGCGAAAGACTGAGCTTGCGAGCCGTCACGATTTCTTGGGTGATCTGCGGGGCCGTGATGATGCCGTTGGGGCCTTGGCGGTCGCCGAGTTCATCGGCCGTGGCGGCGAGTTGCGGATTCGGATACAGGCCCGCTTGGATGAATTTGCCTTGGGCCGAGTCGATGGCGAAGGTCGCTTTCGCGAGGCGCGGATTGCGACCGACGGCGATCCGGACCATGTCATCGACTGCGACCGGGCCGGTCGGGGCTTCGGGAATCGCCTGGAAGCTCGCCGGTTGGATGGGCGATGGAGAATCGACTCGAGATGCCCCGAGCTGCTGTGTTGGCCCAAACTGTTGCGGGGCGTATTCGCGTGTCGTGCCGGCACATCCGGCTAGGATTGTCAGCGAAACGCTTCCCAGCGCGATTGAGACTTTTGTGGACATATCGAACTAATCGGTACAATCGCCCCAAATACTTGAGTGATTAGCCGATTACGACACAAAGGGTCGACTCCGCGTGCATCCCTTTCCAGTGGCCGTCCACAAGAAATAGCTTTGTGAGATTCAGCAGTAGCCTCGTCCTGCCAGTGGCGGGTTCCGAAGACGCCACCCACCCTGCGGCCTCCGGCCCATTTTGTCAGAACTTCAAGAAGCGTTGCCATGGGTTCGATTTTCGGCATGCCATTTGGGCCGACTTTAGCTTTTAGGTTTCGGTCATTCTGCATACCCCCCCTGCTGAAAGCAGCGAAAGCTCCGAAAGCTCCGAAAGCTAAATCGCATGGCCGACCGTTGTGCTGGCTCACCAAGGGTTTAGGAACGATTCTTGGAGTTTCTTCGCGACGAGCTGTTTGCGTACGTGACGCCGGCGAGAATCCGGTACGGTCATGGCGTCACGCAAAGGGTGACCTACAAAGCCTCCAAGAATCGTTGCTACACCCCAAACTTCGGTACTGTTTCAGTTTGAAATCAGATTCTTTTTCCGGGTCGCTTCGGTACGGTCGATCATCTCCACCATTTCCTCGGAACTCCAAAGGTGATCGGTGACTTTGGCGTTCAGGGCTGGGGGCATCCGCAACGTCGTGTGCCGGGTTATGAAGTTGTAAACGAAAAAGTGGATGGCTACCATGTGCTCCAAGTTTTCGAGCTTCTTGGAGAAGCCGTGCGTCAGTCGGGTGAACCGACGCATACGCATCCGCATGGTTATGTTCCGGCGTTCGGCATAGGACGTGTTGACGTGCTCGGGAACGGGGGTGCCGTTCACGGCACTTTTGTCGCACCCGATGCACGGGGCCGGGCTGTAGCGGGATTCGTCGTTGTTCCCACCGCCGTAGATTTTGTGGAGTACCGCGTAGTCCACGTCACCACCGAATCCGTCTTCGATGGCATCGACGTAAGCCTTCAAGCCGTCCGTGGTGATTTGGACGCGTTTCGCCAGTCGGCCCGCAAGGTCGCTGGCGAACGCTTTAGCGTGTTCCAAGTCCCGTAAGCCAACGAGCCACGACGGAACGAGTTTGGTATCTGCGTCGATGGCCGTCCACGTCCACAGGCTCCCGATGCCCGCGACGCCTTCCATTTCAGGCGGGACGTTCTTGGCTTTGGCGTAAACGAAAGACCAAATTTCGTCTAACTGAAGCCGCTTGCACGCGAGATTCCGAAAGGCGTTGTGCTGGAACTCGGCACACGCCCGGCCCGCGTCGATGAGCAGCTTCGTCACGGTGTTGATCGACACGCCCGTCATGCTGGAAGTGGAACGAATGGAGCACCCTTCGGTGAGCGCCCGGAGGATAGCAACGCGGGAGGTGGTGGTTAGCTTGTTCATACTGACATCATGCGTGATCGGTCTAGGAAAGTCGATGTCTGTTTTGTAAATTTACACCATTTGTTACTGTTGCGGTTCTGATAAAGTGGCAATATGAGGATTGCTCCAAAATTCGTTCTTGGCATCAAGGGTGCGCTACCCCACGGCCACGCCGTGACTCCGCGTCAGTTCGGAGCATTGCTGAGCCAAGTGGATAAGTGCCTGAAAGTCATCAAGCCCATTATTGGAGCAAAGAAGGTTGTACACGTTCTCAGCGAACTCAGGGTTGGAAGTGCGTATGCGGCCATTAGTCCGGTCGGTACGGAACGAGCGATTGCGAATGGATGTGCACAATATAGATTTCTCACAAAGACTATCCGTCAATTGCAATCCGGCAAGGCTGTAGACTCTAGGCTTTCGCACTCCGACATCTTGGAATTCAAGAAGCTTGCGAAGCCCATAGAGAGCGGAGCCACGTCGCTGAGCTTGGGCGGGGTTGTGATAACCGAGAAGTATCTAGTCACCATCAATGAGCTTATCGAAGACACTTACTTGTCGGTTGGCACCGTAAAAGGTCGTCTGGAAAAGATCGACGTACACAACAAGCTTGAATTTACAATATATCCCCCCGTTGCGGGTTATAGCGTTAGCTGCGAGATTCCACGCGACCTCCTAGCCGCCGCGCACGATGCGCTTGAAAAGAGCGTTATGGTAACTGGAAACATGGAATATCACCTTGACTGTCCGTTCCCGCGAAAGGTCAAGGTTCAAACCCTTGATATCTTGCCGCCAGACGCCAAGCTTCCGACGCTATACGATCTGAAAGACTCGATGCCCAACCTAACCGGCAGACTAACTACCAATAAATTCTTGGATCTGATTCGCGATGACCAAAGCTAAATCGCCGCCTTCATACGGATGGGATGCGAATATATTTCTAGCGTGGTTAGGCGCGCGCGTTAGGCCAGAACTGAACATGTCGCTTCTAGAGGCCGTTGTCTTAGAGATTACTAATGGTGATGCCAATTTAGTGACTTCGTCTATGGTATACCTAGAAGTGCTGCGCGCGAAACATACCAAAAAACAAATGAAGAAGTTTGAACTGTTTATGTTGAGGTCTAACGTAACGATATTAGATATGCATCGCGGAGTTGTGAAGAAAGCGGAAACGATTCGTTCCAAGTGCTTGAAGATGGTTCCAAAGAGAAGCCTGAAATCTCCCGATGCCATCTATGCAGCTACAGCCATCATGCTGAAGGCGGACGTGCTGCACACTTCGGATGATGACTTGTTGGAGCTGAGCAAGACCGATGCGGTTAACAAGTTGGTGATTACTTATCCAATGCCAAAGTCTGGTCAGGGCGTGATGACAGAAACTGGTGAATAGCCTCAGGGGGCTGACTTCTCCCATCGTGCAGCCGCCGCTTTCTTCGCACTTGCTGTTCGCTGCTTTGCCGTCATCCCGGCCGCTCTTGCCTTCCCACCCTTCGCCCCGCCTTTCTTGCCGAGTGCCACCGCCGCCGGGTCTTTGCCAGCGTCCGGGTCTGGCGTCTTCGAAGCTTGCCCGGTCGCCTCCAGCATGATCCGATAGGCCATCGTGTTGACGTCTTCGCGGGCCTTCGGAGTTTTCTTTTTCGGTGTCTTCGCCATGAAATGAGGATACACGATGTTCGGGATTGGAGCAAGTTCCCCGTGGCAGTCACGAATCTTGACTCCCACGCTCGGAATCCTACTTCGCCAATTCGATAGCCAGTTTCGCCATCGCCTATAGCACCGCACACTACGATACCCGCACAGCGATCCCCTTTACCTCAAATCGCACCGAAACGACCACCAATAGCGAACGTGTCCGCATTCCCGTCTCCGCGAGCTGAGCGCACCGAAACTGTTTGCCATAAAGTAAGTACCCAATGGGGAGACAGATAAGACGGGTGGAAAATTCTCAAACTGAGACACTGCCCAAACTCCTCCTCGGTATGCACCCTTCCGAAATACTTGGTACGATGCCACTATTCCTCCGCTCCCCATGGAACCACTCCATGCACCTTCGCGCCTTCACCTGCTTGTTGCTGATCGCCCCGTTCGCCGCCGCCGAAGACAAAGGCACGCCCGTCAAACTCGGCGGCCTCGCCGGCACGGCCCCCGCGACTTGGAAGTCCGAAAAACCGGCCAACCGGCTCCGCTCCTTCCAATTCAAACTCGCGTCCGGCGACAAAGACTACGCCGACGCCGAGGTCGCCGTGTTCCCCGAATCGTCGCCGGACAACGCCAAGAACTTCGAGCGCTGGAAGGCGACCTTCGTGCCGCCGGACGGCATGACGATTGAGGAGGCGGCTAAAGTCGGGAAGATGGAGATCGGGAAAGCGAAGGTCGCCACGCTCGATGTGAACGGCACGTGGAAGTACAAAGAGCGACCGCAGGATCCGAAGTCGAAGGAGATGCTGCTCGGCGAGTACCGGGCGATCTGGGTCGTCATCGAAACCCCGGACGAGACGACCCACGTCCGAATCAGCGGACCGGGCGTGATCGTCGAGAAGCACAAGAAAGACTTCGATGCGTTTCTGAAGACGCTGAAATAACAATTTCGACCGACGCGGACAAGCTCTTCGTCTGCGGCCGCGATCGCAACGATGCTGGTACCACCGGGCTCCCGCACTGTTCCAAAACTTCCCGAAAGGTACCCATGTTTCGCCCGCTCGCCCTGTTCGCACTGCTGCTGATTCCCGGCTTCGCCGCCGCCGAGCCGATCAAGGTCGGCGTCATCGGGCTCGATAATTACCAAGCGGTCGCCTTCACCGAACTCTTCCACAATCCGAAGGCCGAGGGGGAACTCAAAGGCATCAAGGTGGTCGCCGCGTTCCCCGCTGGCAGTCCGGACATCCCCGAGAGCGTCCGCGAACTGCCGAAGTGGACGGAGGCCATCCAGAAGCTCGGTGTCGAGGTCGTGAAGACCCCGGAAGACGTGTTGAAGCGGTGCGACGCGGTGCTCGTGATGAGCGTGGATGGCCGGGCCCACCTCGAGCAATTGAAGCCGATCCTGAAAGCGGGCAAGCCGGTATACGTCGGTCGGCCGTTGGCGGCTTCTTTGGCCGATGCGGTCGAAATCTTCCGGCTCGCAGCGGAACACAAGACGCCGATCTTCACGTGTTCGCAGCACCGCTTCAGTCCCGGTTTCATCGGCATGCGGAAGCACGACGAAGTCGGCGATGTCCTCGGCGCCGATGTCTACGGCGGCGCCCCGCGCGAAGAGCACCACCCCGATCTTTTCTGGCACGCCATCCACGGCGTCGAAACGCTGTACACCATTATGGGTCCCGGCTGCGTGTCGGTCGGACGCACGGCCACCGAAACCGCCGACGTGGTCACCGGCGTCTGGAAAGACGACCGCGTCGGCACGTTCCGCGGCATCCGCAAAGGCGCGCCGAAGTACAGCGCCACCGTCTTCGGTAGCAAGGGCGTGTCGACGGCCGGCATCTATGGCCACGGCGTGCCGGTGAAGGGCGTGGTGCCGACGAACGACAAATACATGGGCTACGAAGCCACGGCCATCGAGATCGCCAAGTTCTTCAAAACCGGCAAGCCCCCCGTGAGCGCCGACGAGACGATCGAACTTTTCGCGTTCCTGGAAGCCGCCGAGGAGAGCAAGCGATTGAAGGGCGCCACCGTGAAACTGTCCGACGTGCTGGCCAAGGCCAAGAAGAAGTGAACGGAGCGCCTCCGCCCGTCATTCTTCATCCAAGCCGTTGAACATCCCGATGTAGCTCCTGTAGCGGCGCTCGCTGAGCCATCGGCGCCGGACGCCATCTTTGACGGCGCAGGTCGATTCGTGGGTGTGGGTGCAATCGGGGAAACCGCAGCGGGCGATGAACGGGCGGAACTCGCGGAAGTACATTTCGACCTCCTCCGGCCGCGTGTCCCATAACTGGAGTTGGCGGACGCCGGGGGTATCGACAACCCAGCCGCCGGTTTCGAGCTTGATCAGTTCCGCAGTGGTCGTGGTGTGCCGGCCTTTTTGGTTCTGCTCGCTCACGGTCTTCACCCGCAGGGCGAGTTCGGGTTGGATCGCGTTCAACAGCGACGACTTGCCGACGCCGCTCTGGCCCGAGAAAACCGTAGCCCGGTTCGCCAGAAGCTCACGCAAGCGCGGTAGCCCCTGCCCTGTTCGGGCGCTCGTCAGTAGCGTCGGAATGCCCATCTGCGAGTAGGCGCCGATCATCGGTTGCAGTTCCACCGGATCCGCGAGGTCCGCTTTGTTGAGGCACAGAATCGGCGCCAGCTCCCCCCGGTGCGCCGTGGCGATATACCGATCGATCAGGTGGATTTTGATCTCGGGTTGAACCAGCGACATGACGATGACGACTTGATCCACGTTCGCCACGAGGACGTGTTCTTTCCGCCGGCTGGCCCGCGTCAGCACCCCGTGCCGCGGTTCGACGCGTTCGATCATCCCTTCGTTCGGTTGATCCGCGAGGCGGATCGTGACCAAATCCCCCGTCGTCACGATGCTGCGTTCGTCCGTTAACAGCGACTTCAGCAACCGCCGGACACCGCAGCGCACCACGGCGCCATCGGCGAGTTCGACCATGCTGAACAGACCCTGCACGCGCAGCACCCGGCCGAGGCGCGTCTCGCCTCCGTCTTTCATCGACGGCATCGGTTCCCCGGCGTCGTCTTGGATGATGGTGCGGTGCCGGGAGATGTCGCCTTTGGCGCGGACGCGCTCCCCCGATTGGGCATCGCCCGCTTGGGCCGCGTCGCCCTGAAATTGCACCGTGATGTCGTTCGCCCGCGGCGGCTTGTTCCGGTTCTTGCGGAACTCGACGCGGATTTTCTTTTTGGCCATGGGATCAGGCTAAGCGCTGAACGGTCTGTTGTCAGGGGCGATTTCGCTCCCGAACCATCGGAGAAGATTGCGAGTGTTCGCTCCGCCCCCCTTTTGCAATCCTTGCGCCGGCATACAAGAATCCCAACGACACATCTCCGCCGAGGTTCATGCGCATGACCATCTCCCGCCGCGGATTTCTCGGTGCCGCCACGGCCGTCCCGCTGGCCGGCCTCTGGCCCAGTGCGATCCGGGCTGAGATTCCCAATGGGCGCAAGGCACCGCAGCGGGTCTGCGTTGTTCTGTTCGACGGCTTCGGCACAGATTACTACGAAGCCTCCGAAATGCCGACCCTGAAGAAATGGGCGAAAGCCGGTTTCCACAAACGGATCCAAGCCGTCATGCCGACGGTCACGAATACAAACATGGCCGGGGTCTGCTGCGGGGTCCACGCCGACGAGCACGGAATCACCGGCAACTCGTACTGGGACGCCGAGAGCGACCGCGAATTGTTTATGTCCGACGGCAACCTCTTGACCTCGGCGACGTTGTTCCAACGCGCGGCCCGCCACGGGGTGCGCTCGATGATCGTCTCCGCCAAACAGAAAACCGTGCCGCTCTTGAAGCAGGGTACGATGCTCGCGATCGGGTCCCAAGATCCGCCCGCGGAGATCGTCAAGAAATACGGCAAGCCACCCGAGATTTACTCGGCCGATGTCAACTACTGGGTCTGGAAAGTCGCCATCGACCTCATCAAGACGCAGCCGAAGGTCGGCCTCTTCTACGTTCACACGACCGACTTCCCGATGCACAAGTTCGCCCCGGAATCGGGGGAGTCACGGGCGCACCTGAAGGCCATCGACGGCTTCTTGGCCGAAGCGGCCGCGACCGATCCCGACATGTCCTTTTTCATCGTCTCGGATCACGGGCTGAACTCGAAAACGACGGTGTTGAACCTCAACAAGACGCTGCCGAGGAAAGGGATCGAAATCCAGATCGCGATGTCGGCCGAGCGCGATCAGTACCCCAAGCACCACGGCGGCTTCGGCGGCACGGCATTCGTCTACCTCAAGACCGCCGCCGATACCGACAAGGCGATCAAGGCGTTGACCGATGTCGCCGGGATCGAGGAAATCTTGACGCGCGACGAAGCGGCCAAGAAATACAAGTTGAACCCCCACCGCATCGGCGACATCTGGTTGACCGCGAAGAAGGACATCGTCTTCGGTCACGCCGCCGAGGAGACGGAAAAGCTCGCCAAAGACTACCGCTCGCACGGCTCGGCCCACGAACTCGACATCCCCTGTATCATCCACAACTACGCCGGGAAACTCCCCGCTGCGGCGGAAATCGCCACCAATGTGGACGTCTGCAAATTCCTCTACCGGAGTTGAACGGGGCGACCACTACAATATCGGCATGACCGATGCCGACGCGCTCATGCAAGCCATCCTCGCTCATCCGGCGGATGATCTCCCCCGGCTCGTCTACGCCGATTGGCTCGACGAATCCGGCGAGCCCGTGGCCGTCGCCCGGGCCGAGTTCATCCGCGTCCAATGCGAACTGACCCGACTCGAAGACCGACCGGCTCGAAGCATTCCACCCGAACAAATGCTATCGCTGCGCACGCGCGAACGGACTCTCCAATCGAAGTTCGGCGAAGCGTGGCTCGATCCGCTCCGGCAGCGCGGGGAACCGCTTTTCAGCCCGCGCAGCCACGGTTTGTTCCGCCGGGGTTTCGTCGAAGTCGTCTGGATGCCCGCGGGCCAGTTTCTGTGGAAAGCCGAGAAGCTCTTCACCCGCACCCCGGTGCGCGAACTCCGCGTGACGCTGACGACCCTCGACGAATTGGCCGAACTGATGCACTCCCCGCATTTGGCGAACTTGGCGACGCTCGATCTGTCGGATCGCAAACTCGGCGACCGCGTCGCCTTCGAGGTTGTCCGCTCGCCATTCTTGCGCGGCCTGCAGCACCTGCGGTTGAAGGCGTGCGCGCTCACCGATACGGGCGCGGGCGATCTCGCCGGTTCGCGGCTGGCATCGACTCTGGCGAAGTTGGAAGTGCCTTGGAACCATTTCACCGAACTCGGCAAACAGGAATTGCTCCGGGCCTTCGGCGATCGCTTGGCCATCGACGGTTGATTGTCCGGTTCGGTCGCCGAGCCGATCCCGTGATTCCGACGCCGGGTTAACAAGAGGCCAAGTTCGCCTTGCTGCGCGAGCCCCAATTGGGGTATCTCAGGGGCAATGACCGCGAAACTCCACAATTTGCAAGGCCTCCGGGGCATCGCCTGCCTGCTGGTGTTGGGGATTCACCTCGGCGCCTGCGAGAGCCATTTCGGCGTCGCCCGCGAATTCCTCCGGCCCTTCCGCTGGTTCGGCTTCGCCGGCGTCGATCTCTTCTTCGTGATTTCCGGCTTCATTATCACGCACACGCAAGCCGACTCGCTCGGCCGGCCGCGTGCGATCCCCGGCTACCTTTTCCGCCGGTTCTGGCGCGTCTATCCGCTGTTCTGGCTGATCATGTTGTTCGCGGTGCCATTGGTTGGGGCGGCGCTCAATTTCCACGAGGATCCGCAGTGGCTGCCGTGGCTGACCCTGACACCGGACGCATCCCACAATACTTACGTCGGCACCGCGTGGACGCTCGTGTACGAAATCGTCTTCTACGCCGCGTTCGCGCTGTTGTTCGTACTCCCTCGGCGCGTCGCACCGTTCGCACTCGTGGCTTGGGCCATCGTGATTGCCACGGAGTACAACTGGACGTCGGCGACGCCATTTCACTCGGCGACATTCGCCGAAGTGCTGCTCAGCCCGCTGATTATGGAATTCCTCTCGGGGTGCGCGATCGCTGCGATCTTGAAGCGATTCCGCCCGCGCTTCGGTCGGTCGATGATTCTCGCCGGCTTGATCTGGGGAATCTACTGGGGCGTCGAGTTCGCGGTGCCGGGTCAACCGTACGGTCTCTGTTCGCTGATGTTCGAACGGCTCGTCACGTTCGGCATCGCCTCGGCGTTCATCGTCTATGGCTGCATCGCCGCGGAGCGCGAGGGGACGTTGAAACTGCCGCGGTGGCTGCAATCCACCGGGGACGCTTCGTACTCCATCTACCTTTGGCACGGCCCGATTCTGATGGCGTTGCACTTCAACCTGCTCGATTGGCCGCACCATACGACCCCGCATTTGGCGTGGCTCGCGTTCATGCTGCTGGCCATTTGGGGCGGCGGGATGCTCGTGCACCGTTGGGTCGAACGGCCGCTGTTGCACTTGGTGAAGCGGCGATCGAAGGAACCCGGTGCGCTGATTTACGAAGCCCGCGTGTCACTTCACCGTGAAGGGCCGTTCGACGAACTTCTCGTCGGCGGTCTCGGGCTGCCGGCGAATCACGTCGATCTCGAAGGGCCGGCCGACGCGATTGCCGCAGACGTCCTCCAACCGCTTGTCGATGACGAGCTGATATTTGCCGGGTACCCAGAGTTGGGAAGCCGGCCGAATCTCGACTCCCGTCTGAGTCGCGTTCACGGTGACCACCACTGACACCGGCTTGTCATCGGGGCCGCGGACGCTGAGCATGCGCTCGGCCAAAGCGCGGTCGAGCGGTTTCTCGAAGGTCACCTTCAACGGGCCTTTGGCGTCGGCTGGGCCGCTCAATTTCCAGAGTTTCGGGTCGATGGCGGCATCGTCCGGCTTGGTCACCTTGAAGGTTTTCTTCAGCGATTCCCGGAGCGGGAAGCCGGTTTCGTCTTCCCAGGCTTTGTCGATGACGAGCGTGTACGACTTGCCTTCTCGGAGGATCGGGCCGTCTTCCTCGCGCGGTTTCAAGCCGCGCTTCACGCGGCCCGGATCGAAGAAGACCGTCAGCCGTTTGCCGTCGGTGCTCCAGAGTTCTTCGTCGAGTTCGAGGAACGGCAGATACACGGCCTTGGCCTTGTCATCGAGCAGTCGCAGGTGCTTGTAGACATTCCCGCGCGTCATCGGCGCGGTGAATTGGATGTACAGCCGCAGCGTGTTTTCGGGGAGCACGTCGGCCGTGGGGAAGAGCTGTTCGATCTCCGTCGGCTTCGCGGGCGGGACTTTGCGGAGGGTGAGTTTGCTTTTGACAATTCCCTGACTCGACAGGAAGGAGATTCGATAGCCGATGCCGGGTGTCGGGGGGAATCGCGGTGTGAAAATGATTTGAGCACCATTCAACTCGAATGTGCCCATGATGCGTTCAGAACCATCCCGATCAATACGGATTTCAATGACATCGTTCAGACGCTGAATGGGTAGCTCCGCAAGCTTTTTCACTTCGACTTGCGAGAGATTCGAAATGATAAATGACGCCGCGGTGACTCGCATTTGCAAAGCGTTGCCGCTCGGAGTCAGAAATCCCAAGCACGTGCGACCAGTCTCTTGGAGTGACTCCAGCTCGTTTCTCAATCCATTCAAATTATCCGTCAATCGCTCTTCCACATCGTCATCGGTGTGGCCCAAAATGTTGAACGGCCCCGAATACCCGCTCGCGATGATCGACTTCAACACCGTGCGATCCTCAGGCCCATCGGAGATGACCAGTAGCTTCTTCCCCTTCTTATCCCCGTCTTTCTCCATGCCGTTCAGGGAGATCGAGTACAAATGCGGCTTCATCAACTTCAAGTACTCGTCGAACTTCGCCAAGTGGTCGTGGCCGTGGTGGAGGTTGTAGACGATGCCGACGTTCTTTTGGTCGCAGGCTTTCACCACCGCGACCATGTTCTCCGGTTCCCCGGCCCAGCCGCCGTGGTTGTAGACGCCGATCTTGCACCCCTGCAGCGCGACCTTCTTGGCGTGCATGGCCAGAAGCGCCGCCGTGGTTTTGACTTTGTCGTCTTGTGCCAGCTTCGCGTCGGGCTGCGGCAGCATCACCCAAAGCTCGGTTTCAATCTTGTGCTTCTTCAGCAGGTCGAGGATCAATTGGCCCTCTTTGCCGACACCGGCGGGGAACCACACGCCTTGCAGGGCGATCTTTTCCTGCTTCAACAGTTCGATCTCTTTGTCGAACGTCGGCAGGTGCTCGGCGCGCCAATCGTAGGCGTAGCGCGTGAAGCCGAGGCGTTTGAGCATGGCCACGCGTTCCTCGGGCCCGCGTTTCTTGCCGTCGAACGGGACGATGCACCACGCCGTGAGGTTCGCTGGGTCGAACGGTTTCGGTTCTGCCCCGATGGCGAATGCCGGCGGGAAAAGAAGTGCGAACAGCAGCAGGAATCGCATGGAACCACCCTCGGATCGGAGAGTGGTAGTATCCGCGTTCAGCGCACGAACCGCAACAGGCCGCGTTTGGGTTCCGGCTTCATGCAGCAGCAGGGTGACACATCGGGCACCCACAATGCCGGGGCGATCCAACCGCAGGCCAACGGCGGATGCCGGCGGATGTAGAGGTTGGTGGAACGGTCGAGCAGCAGATCGCGCGGCGATGTCGCCGAGGGACGGGCCGTGTCGAAGGGGATCAACCCGGCGTAGACCAAGGCTTCGACGATCAACTCGCTGCAAACGGAATCGTCGCGGATGCCCTTCGGCTGGCCGCTGAAGAAGGTGCGGATCGGGCCGCGCGTGTCGTGCGGGAACAGCGGTATCAATTCGAGAGCCCGGCGTTTGCTGTAGCCCTTATTCTCGCTCAGGGCCGCGAATTCATTCAATCGGCTCTCTTGTTCCGCCGTCAA
>JBBRUN010000062.1:0-15402 GCA_038247765.1 Gemmatales bacterium
CGGCCGCGGCTTTCCGCCACATCTGCGCGAGCTTCGGTTGGCCCATGTCGTCGGACAGATCGGCCAATTTCAACCGCACATTCGCATCCCAAGGCTTTTCCATCGCTTCGCTGGAAAGTCGCGTGATCGCGTCGAACTTGCCCCGCAGCAAGTCGAGCTTGGCGTAAGCCCGGGTCGCTTCGTCTTTGCGTCCCGCCGCCGTGTACGCTTGCGCCAACAAGTAATGCGATTGCGGTTCGTGCGGATCGAGTTCGACCGAGCGTTCGAAGCTTCTCACGGCCTGCGGCAAATCGCCCGCATCTTGGTGCGTTTGCCCGCGGACGCGGTGCAGAATGGCGCTCGGGTGCGTGACGAGTGCCGCATCCAAAACGGCTGCGGATTCGGCCGTGCGGCCCAAACCGCGCAAGCATTCGGCCCGGACGGCGACCGGATTCGGCTGCTCCCCGGCCGACGCGATCTCCACGTCTCGGATCATTTCCAAGCCTTCCGCGTATTTGTGGAGCCGGGTCTGCACTTCCGCGAGGCCGAGTTTCGCATCCCGCTCGACCGACGGCAGTCCGCCGCGCCGGAGGCATTCTTCGTAGGCCGCTTCGGCATCGACGTTCAGCCGCAAATCCTTGCAGATGAGGCCGATCAAATTGTGCGGGCGGGAATCGTGCGGATCGAGCTCGGCGACGCGGGTCAGGAAGTCGATAGCCTGGCCCGAATGGCCCAAGTCGTAAGCGATGGCGGCCAAGCCGCGGTGTCCGTCGGGGTTGTCCGGCTGCTCGGCCACCACGACGCTGAAGACCCGGTGCGCTTCGCGCAGGTCTCCGATCGCCAACAATGCCCGGCCCGCGAGGACGGCGGCGCGCTGGCGAACCGGCCCGTCGGCCGCGATCTTGTTGAATTGAACGAGGGCCAACTTCGGCGAGCCGAGATGCAACAGCGCTTCGCCGCGCAAGAGGTTGGCCAAGTCGGCATGGCCGGAGGCTTCGAGCCGATCGGCGAACTGCCCGACGCGCTCGTGATCGTTGGCGCGCATCGCCTCGTGGCCGCGCGCCAAACGATACTCGGGTCGCGTGATGCGGTATCGCCAACCCAAAGCGGCTAGGGGAGCGAGGATCAGGACGAGCAGGCGCACTCTACGAAACCACCGGCCGCGACGGGCCGGTGGTGGCGATGCAAGCTCGGTGTGCGGAGTCTCGGTCATGCTATGGCTTCGACTTCAACTCGATCTTGATCGGGCCATCCGAAGGGATTTTCGCGGTGAGCGGGGTCTTCTCGGCCGTGGAGTAGGTCTGCGGCAGTTCGGTCTTGATCGCCGTCGCACCGCCGCCGGGTGGCATCATCTTGCCGGGACCCATCTTCCCCATCATCGGGCCTGTGCCTTTGTTTTTGTCCATGTCTTTTTCCATTTGCTTCACGTACTCTTTGCTCATGCCGCCGTCGCCGCCGGGGCTCATTTCGGCTCCGCCGACCACTTTCGGGGCCTTGACGACGACCACTTTGTAATTGCCGGCGATCGCGCCCGCGATTTCACCGGTGCTGAGGGTGAAGTTACCGCTGGCATCGGTGTTCCCGAACGCCGTCGTCTTGCCGTCGTCCGAGAGGAAGGTGACCGAGGCGCCCTCGACGGGTTTGCCATCGAGCGTGACGACACCCGTGACTGGGGCGTATTTGGGTCCGCAACCGGCCAATCCGATGAGGGCCGAAGCGAAGACGATCCAAGCGATGCGGCGTGTCATGGTGCGTTACCTGCGTTAGGGGGAGGGGATACATAACAGAGGGTGGGATAGCCCACCCTCTGCGAGAGTCGATTGCGATTGGGGGCCGAAGCGCATCGGTTAGAAGTTCGGGATCGGTTGGCCGTCGTTGCGGCCACCGAGATACTGGTAGGCGATCATGTCGATCGACTGGCTGAGGAACTTCACCGAGCCGTCGGCGAATACGAAGTTTGCACCGTTGGTGTGCTTCGACTTGAAGCCCCACGACACGTTCCAGTTCCCTCGGGCTTGCGTGGCTGGCTCCGCCGTGCCGCCACTACACTGATTGCGGTGGGTGATCCGCGTGTTGATCGGAATGATGGTGCTGATGTGCGAGTAGCCGCCGTTGAAGTGCATCCAGCTACCGTTGAACATGTGGTCGTGCCATTCCGGAAGTACTTCGCCGATCATGATGGTGTTCGAGGTTCCGTCGGTGATCGCGATCAAGCTGATTTTGGCGCCCAAGCGATTGTACAGGCCGCGGATGTCGCCACTGTTGGAACTATTGCCGTGATCTGGGCTGTTCGTGATGCCGAAGATGTTGCCCGTTTGGCAGCGGAATTGGTTCGGATCGACACCGCAAGGTCCACCGGAGCACTGTGGGCCCATGCTGGCCGCGTAGTTGCTGTGGGCTTCGTTCAAGTTCCAGTCGTCGCTCGGGCAGCGGAACACTTTCGGGCGGGCCGCCTGGGCGGCGGGGTTGTTACGCATGATGCCGGCAGCGTTGTAAGTGTTGGCCGGCATGAGCCGGAACAAGGGGTCTTGCTCGACGTACGGAAGGCTGTGGACGATCCAAGTTCCCTGGTCGTCTCCCCAGTCGCCGTTTACACCGTAAGCACCACCCGGAGGCAAGTTGTTGAAGGTGTCGTTGTACGTGTGTTGGGCGATGCCCCACTGTTTCAGGTTGTTTTGGCAGCTCATCCGGGCGGCGGCTTCGCGCACCTTTTGGACGGCGGGCAGGAGCAGGCCGATGAGGATGGCGATGATCGCGATGACCACCAACAGCTCGATCAGGGTAAACCCAGAAGCGATCCGCTTCCGGCCGAGGGAGAGACGTGCCATTGTGCACCACCATATGAAAGAGGACAATGTGAAGAGAGACAGTCCGTAGATTGACGCCGCCCACCGACATTGTCAATCTCGAATCTGAGAAAATGGCGAAAATAATTCCTGTTGCAGACAAAGCTCTGTTTTCGAGTGAGAATTTCCACTCAATCCGATTTCGCGAAGCTGGCATGGCGACGCGCCAAGTCGATATTCCCGATGCGCTCGTAGTGATCGGTCAGCACTTTGTGGCTCGGGCGATGCTGCGGATCGAGTGCCAGCGCCGAATCGAGCCAGCGAAGACCTTCGGCCTCTCGGCCGTTGCGCAGGAACAATTCCCCGATCTCGCGGCGCAACTCGACGTCCTTCGGCGCAGCGGAAATCGCCCGCGAAAGAACGGCGACGCGGCGCAGGTCGGCATCGCAGTTCCGCCATCGCTCCTCGGCCAACCGGGCTTCGGCCGGCGTCCCGGTTTGCTGCACGCATTGAAAGAGACTGTAAAGCAGTTCGACATCCGAAGGATCGACGTCGGCACCGCGCTTCAAAAAGCCGAGGGCGACGGTCGGCCGGTTCCGGTTCATCTCGAGCCGCCCGCGCAAATGCAGCGATTTGGCACTTGGCCCCGGCCCGGCGATGACGCGATCCAGCAAAGCCGCCGCATCGTCCGGGCGACCCTGCCACTCTCGGCATGCCGCCAGTTGAACGTGCGCCGGCATGTCGTCGGGGCCGGTGGCGGTCAGCCACTCCGCGTGCAGCACGGCTTCGTCCAGCGACTGGCGGGTTTCGACCAGCATCCGCACGAGGTTCAGCCGGGCCGCTCGATTCTCCGGCGCGAGCAAGATCAATTGCCGGAGTGCGGCCACGGCTTGGGGCTTCTTCCGGAGGCGCTCCGAGACATCGGCGTGGAGAGTCCACGCCGGCGCAGACGCCGGTCGGAGTTCCACCCACTTCCCCGTGAGCGCCCCGGCTTCGACGACGCGGAATTGGGCCATGTAACTCGGCGCGAGCAGCGCGATCATTTCGGCGGAATCGGGGCCGTTGTCGCGGATGTGTTTGGCGAAGATCGGCTCGGCCTCGGCCATATACCCCGACTGCGCGAAGATCAAGGCGCGCTCGCTCTCGATTTCGGACGCCGCGTGCCCGTTCGCTTCCGCCCGTTTCAGGAAGCCTTTGGCTACGTTGGCATCGCCGGATCGCCGGGACGCACGCGCCGCGAGAAAACAGCCTTCGCCGCTTTTCGAGCGAATGGCCAAGCCGAGTTCGAAATGGCGGAGGGCCTCGGCGGGGTCGTCGCGGTCCAGCGCGGCCCGACCTTCCGCAAAATGATTCTGCGCGGTGTCATCCCGGAGTTTCAGCCATACGGCGACACCGAGCAAACCGGCGACCAGCGCCAGAATGACGACCCGGAGCCGGCGCGAAGAGTACGATCCGGGCATGGGAGTCAGGGTTGGGACGGTGCGCCCGAATAGAGTTCGGTCGAAGGGTCCGGGGCGGATAGCAACCAGACCGCCAGGGTTCCGATGACCGCGACCGTGGCGAGGCCTACAGCGGCGAGCCGGAAGCTCGACGAACGGGGGGCGTCGCCACTCGGGTGCATCGGAGTGGACGGGGTCACTTCTTCGGCGTCGTCGCGGGCTTGATGGGGGGCGTCTTGGCGTCCTTTTTGGGCTTCTTCTTTTCTTTGCCCTGCGAATTGTTCCCTTTGCCCATGACGATCCTCACGATCCTGTTGGTATGACGATGCGGGCGGAAGAAGTCCGTCGCACGACGGTATTCTAACGGAGCCGTGCGGGCGATGCCACTGCAACCCGCTGAATCACTCGAACGGCGTCAGGAACCACGCTCGCTGAACAGACAGCACGATACCGGGCGCGGGCAATTTCTCGCCGGTCAGTTGTTCGATGGCCCAGCCGCAGACGTTGTTCACCGGCTCGAACGTCGGCTTCCCTTCCGAGTAGAACCTCCTCAGCGTCGGCAGTTGATCGTTCGCTTTGATGCGACCCAGCGTGGCGGCGCACATCGATCGGAGTAGCGGCGCTTCGAAATCGAAGGGGTTCACGGCCGCGAGGCGACCCGCGAGTAACGAGGCGAGCGCGGGAAGCGGCTTGCCCTCGTGCAGAAGCCCCAGCGCCCAGCAAGCGGACGCCCGCGTTTGCAGGCCACCGGGGGCTTTCAAGGGGATCATCGCCCGCAGGGCTGCGTCGGCCGGTGAGTACCGCGCTTGCCCGAAGAACTGCGCGAGGTGGCCGAGTTGCCGGTCGCGCCAATCGGGCGGTTCGGGCTTCTTGGTATTCCGTTTGAAGTGATCGAGGGCATCGGGCAGCGTCTCCGGTACGGCCAGTACGCGCAGCGCCCATGCCGCGGCGACCGCCGCCTCCGGACGCGCGTCGGCCAACGCATCGACCAACCGCCCGGACGCCGCTTTGTGATCGAGCTGCGCGAACAGAATTGCGGCTTGCTCCCGCCCGCGCCAATCGGTGCCTGCCAAAGCCCGATCCCCTTCCACGAGGACGCCGGCGCGGAATTTCGGAGCCAGTTCGCGGAGCGCGACACGGGCTTGGGAGCGCACATCCGGGTGGACATCCGAGAGCCGAGCCCCGAGGAGCGTCAGGTGCTTGTCGGATGGCCGACGGAACAGAACCCCGACGCCGTGCCCGCGGACGTTGGCGTCCGAACTGGCGAGAACCGCCGCGAGCACCGGCTCGACGTGGACGGGATCGATCTCGGCCAAGCGTGCGACCGCGACCGCCGCGACGGACGGTTCGGTGTCGCGTACGAATGCCTGCAAACGGCGAATCGCCGCGTCGCCGGAGTGCCGGCGGAGCAGCCACGCCCCGCAGAGCCGGGCGGTAAACCCCTTCGGAGACGCGTCTGCGCCGAGCCACTCGGCGTCGGCTTCGGAACCGCTCGCCTTCAATTGCCCCAACGCCCGCGCGGCCTCCAAGCGGACCGTCGGCGATGCTTCGGCCGACAGGACGAGTTCCCGCAGGCGCGGAGCAGCTCGGGTTTCACCCGCCGCCGCGAGCGACTGGATCGTCAGGGTCATCCCGCGGCCGAGTGGTGCGGATTCGTTCAGTCGCTTCAACCAAGCGTCCCGGGCCGGGCCGTAACTCCAGCGCGCCAAGGCCGGATCAATCGATTCGCGCAGGTCGATGTCCCCGGATGCCGACAGTTTGAAGAGCGCCGGCGCGGCGACTTTGGCATCGAGCGCCACCAAGGCCCGCGCGGCG
Organism: Gemmatales bacterium; assembly: GCA_038247765.1. Lineage (GTDB taxonomy): Bacteria > Planctomycetota > Planctomycetia > Gemmatales > Gemmataceae > JALHQU01. Next base: position 6,020 of record JBBRUN010000062.1, read on the forward strand.
GCGAGTGCGACCGAGCTGTGCTGACCGTCCCGACCGAGCTCGCGCGTCAAGGCCGGGATGGTCGCTTCGAGCCCCGTCATGCCGAGTTCACGGGCGCGACCGATGGCCCCGGCGGCTTGGCAGCGGTGATCGACCTCGGGCCGGTCGAGCGCCTGCAACCAAAGGGGAATCAATCTGTCGGAGAAGGTCCGCACCACTTTGGGCGTGGCGATTTCCGGGCTGCGCTCGAGCACCGAGTCGATGGGATCGCCGGCCCGCGCGGCCGAGCCAACGACGAGCGACAGGAGTACCACACTGGAAATCGCCCGCATGTCGCCCCCTTATTCCGGCCGGTACAGCCTCCGAGACCGCAGCACGAGCACGATCAACAATACCAAACTGAGGCCGCCGGTGATCCACCAATTCAAAGGCAGCAGGTCGTACCCTGCGAACCCCGGCATGTCGGCGGATGCGAGGGCGGTGGCCACGGGACTGATCGCGAGCGCCGCCTCCACGACCGGGTGCCCGAACGGGGCATCCCGGCCGAGCCAGATCAAGAACGGGGCGAGGCAGACGCCGAGCACGATGAAGTACGCCGTCGCAGTCGCCGCGGCGGTCGAGCGGAATAGGCTGCTCGCCGCGGCGCTCGCCAAGACGGCGAACACCGCCGTGACGCCGAGGCAGATGACCGGTCTCTGCATGCGCTCGAACTGATCCGGCTCGATGGTCGCCATCACGATGTAACCCGGCAGCGTGCCGACGGCCAAAAGTAAGAGGGGCCATGCGACACTCATCAACTTTCCGCGCAAAATCGCGCCCGTCGAGAGCGGCGTCGTCCGCAGGAGTTGCCATGTGCCACCTTCGCGCTCGGAGCTGATTAGGCCGGAGGCCAAGCTCGGCACGAACAAAATCAGCAGGACGGTTTGCAGCAGGATGATCGCTCCGCCGACAGCCCCCGAGCCCCACGCCAGCGCCCCGGACGTGGCGATGATGCTGAGGCCGAGCGACACGATGGCGCAGAGGGCGATCATCCGCACGATCCAGTGGAAGCGGCCGAAGCGGCGGGATCGCAGTTCTTTCGTCAGCACCGGGTTCATCAGCAAGCTCGCGCTGCCGGAGCGCCGCTGCGGATCGACCAAGAAAAAGACCCTTCGGGCGGCCCTTCCTTTTCGGGATCGGTCGTCGGTCATCACGCCCGCCGGCCGGGAGCGATCGAGCGGATTTTGCCCGAGCCGGACGATGGTGGCGAGCGCGCAACCGAGGCCCGTGAGCAAGGCGAAGACGAGATAGCGGGGAACGACGCTGCCGGAGGAACCGAGGCCGCGATCGCCGACGCCGGCGTGGCCGAGCACTTCCATCACGGCGGGCACCGGAGACAAGCAACGCAGGAACTCGGCCGCATCGGCCACCGCACCTTGACTGCCCTGGAAGAACCAATGCGGGGCCAATGGCAACACGACGACCGCCAACACGAGGCCGTACGTCGAACGGAGAGCGCCGTCGGCCGAATTCGCCCGACCGCTGACCCAAAGCCCGAGCGTCGTGAGTTGCACGACTGCGGCCGCGAGAACGGCGTACAGAAGCCCGACACCGCCACTGGCGGAAACGCCGCCGAGGGCGTAGCAGGCCGCGGCCGCCGGCGTCGTCACCAACAGAAGAATCGCGGCGAAGCCGAGCACGCCGCCCAACTTGCCGGTGTAGATCGACCACGCCGGCATCGGGGAATTCAACAGCAAGGCGAGAGTCCCGTTCACCTTCTCGCGGACGATCGACGTGGCGGGGAATGCGGGCACGAGGAACAGCACCCCGGCGAGCAGGCCGTAGCCGAAGACGCGGAGCACTTGGAGCGACCGCGCCCCGCTGAGATCGCTGACGCCGCCGGTCGGCCAGCGCACCAGCACGAGGATCGCGCACGCTGCGGCGAGGGCGATCAAAACCGCGGTGGTCGTGCGCGTCCGGAGCAGATCGAGGAGTTCGCGGCGGATGATCGGATTCACAGCGACTCCTCGGCCTTCGCCTCGGCGTCCCCGACGCGGGCCGCGGTCATAAAAGCTTCTTCGAGGTCGGTCTGCACTTCGCGGTACTGCGTCACGCGGAGACCGGCGGAGACGATTTCCCCGAGCAAGCCCGCGAGCACGTCGTCGGTCTTCGAGGTGCGGAACCGCACCGCCGACTCGGTCGGCGAAGTCGTCACCTCTTCTCCGGCTCCCACGATCCGCCGGACGATGTCCGCCGCCGGGTCGAGCATCTCCGGGCGCGTGAGGATAACTTCCATCGTCCGTTGCGGGCTGAGCTGCCGGGCGATTTCTTCGAGTGTGCCGAGGGCGCGCAAGCGACCGCGCGTGATGATGGCGACGCGGTCGCAGATCCGCGCCAACTCCGGGAGGATGTGGCTCGTCACGATCAGCGTCTTGCCGCGCGCGGCCAAGTCGAGCAAGAGTTGCCGCATCTCGATCCGCGCGGGCGGGTCGAGCCCGTTGGCCGGTTCGTCCAAGATCAGCACCACCGGGTCGTGCAACAGCGTGCGGGCGAGCGCGACGCGCTGGCGCATACCGTGGCTGAGGCTCTCGACGAAGAGATCTTTGAACGACGGACAGCGGGTCATTTCGAGGACTTCGCCGACGCGCTGGGCCCGCGACCGGCGCGGGATGCCGAAGGCCGCGCCGAAGAAATCGAGGTACTCGCCGACGCGCATGCCGTCGTACGAACCGAAGGTGTCGGGCATGTAGCCGATCATCCGCTTCAATTGGCGCGGCTTGGCGGCGCAGTCGATCCCGCCCACGGTCGCCGAGCCGCCGGTCGGCCGGGCCAGCCCGACCAAGATTTTGATCGTGGTGGTCTTGCCGGCGCCGTTCGGCCCGATGAAACCGAGGATCTGCCCGCGCTCCACGGTGAGCGACAGGCGATCCAAAGCCACGAACTGGCCGTAGCGCTTCGTCAAATTCCGCACGTCGACCACCGGCCCGTCCGCAACCGTTCCCACGTCGTGTCTCCGCTGGTTATTTGTCCGTACGCCCGTTCAATTCGAGCGCAAGCGTTTCGATCTTCCAAACCGTATCTTCCGACGCCCCGCCCGTCGTCGAGCCGATCGCGATATTCAAATGCAGCCCGCCTCGATCGTCCAATTGCAGGGCCGACGCGTCCGCGATGTCGATGCGGATCGGCTCGATGGGGGCATCCGCGCGGAAGAGCGGCACCGACCGACCCTCGGGGCCACCGGACACGGTCAGCTTGCGAAACGGCATCCGGGCGTGGAAGACCAGCGTCGCCCGCTCCGGTTTCATCGGCAGTACCGAAGGCGGGATTTGGAAGCGCAAGCGCATGTCCGCCGCGTACGGACCGGTGAGCGACATCGGCAGAATTTTGCCATCCGAGACGCGTTTGTACGGAATCGAACCGCGCGGCAGGCTCACGGCCGTGTTCGCCGGCGTCCGTTCGTACTCCACCGGCACGGCCAGCAGCGCGCTGCCGACCAATCGCGACCCCTCCGGACTGAGGATGGGCACGGCCGGCGGGTCGGCCCAGACGAACAGGAAATCCCGCCCTTCGAGATGGCGCGGCGCCTGACCGGAGTGAAGCGTTCGATAAATGGCCTGCCGCCGCTGTTGCCGGTCGGTGAGAACTGAGCTCGACAGGTATTCCCCCGCAGGGAGGCTGTCCGTCGAGTTGGAGCGGAATGTCCCGGTAGTATCGAAGCGGATCGCCGCGGGTTCGCGCATCCGATACGAGAGGACCGCGTCTTCCAATCCCGTGAAGGTCCCAGTCGTCAAGGTGCCTTCGAGTCCGTCCGGGCCGAACCGGGCGACGGCCGCGATCCGCCCCGTTTTCATCGTCGTCCGAATCGACCCCGTCCGCGTGCCGGCGGGCAACGACAACCCTTCCCAGTGCCAAGCGCCGGTGTCGGTCTCGACGCGTTCGCGGGTCTGGCCTTCAAGCCCTTCGGCGTCGAGCCCCAACAGCGCCCCGCCGCGCGTCCCCAATTCGGCCGAACCGGAAGCCGGGCGATAGACCGCGTACAAACCGCTGACGACCGATTCGTCGGTGCCCGAAACGGGATCGACCATCGCGGCGATGCCGACTGTCGGCGGGATCGCTTGCCGCGATTGTTCCCCGAGAATCACGAACGAAACGCCGGCCAGCGCGGCGACGGCGGGGATCAGCACGACGACAAGTAGCGGCCGGCGGGAGCGCCGCAAGCCGACGCCGACCCCGGCCAAAGCGACGATGAACAGGGCGAGGATCGCGGTGGCCGTGCCTCGTCCCACGACGGCGTAGCCGATCTCTTCGGCGAGCATCGGCTGGAAGACATCCGGCGGCAGCGGGTCGGGTTCGTTCGGCGGATGGAGTTCTTTCGCCAACGGTGCAATCGACGACAAGGGAACGGGGAACTCGCGGAAGTTCGGGAATGGGGACGGCCCGTCCCGCGCGACCCGGGGGCGGTACCAGCCCGGTGCACCGAGCGTCGTGAATACGACCTTTCCTTTGCCGAGACGCCGCGTGAACGCCGCCGGCCAACCGTCCACCGAGGCGAGCACGCGGTCGATTTCGGACGGGATGGTGCGGACGAACGGAACGGGTTGATCGAAATCGCGGCTCGGTTCGGCCGCGGCGCCATCGCTGCGGAATCGGATCGACGTCAGCCCGACGCGATCGACGATGCCGATGTCGTTGGTGTCCCCCAAGATTGCGGCGAACACGGCCGGATCGACGCGATCCAACATCACCCAGAGCCGCCCGCCCTGTTCGACCCAGCGCCGCAGCGCGGCCCGCCCGGGTGGATCGTTCGCCAAACGGTTTCCCGCGAGTACGAACACATCGATGCCGTCGAGCGTTTCGCCGGCCAACGGCAACGGGCCATCGGTGACGGTGGAAACATTCTCGGACTGCCCATCCACACGGGGCAGGCGGGCGAACGTGAAAAGCTCTGCCGGAATTGCCGGATCTGGTTGGCCCGGGTCGGCGACTGCAATATCGGCCATCAGAGTCGTCGTCTGCTCGCGCTTGCGGTAGAGGACGGTGCGCGAGCGGATTCGTTCCTGGCCCGGCGGCAAGACCACGCGGTTGCCGCCCCCGGTTCGATCTTGAAGCACCGAGCGGAATTCCCGGCCGAACTCGCCGAGCTGACTTGGCGCGGGGCCTACCGTCAGCCACGACGTCAGGTTCGAGCGACCGGGCACCCAGACATCGCGGGAATATTGGACGTCCGGGGCTTCGGCGTAGAAAACCGCGACCCGCGCATCCCGGCCCGTCGCGTTTGGATTCAGCACGGTAAATTGAACCGTGCCCCAAGCTTCGGTCACGGTAGCCCGCGCACCCGCCGGCGACGGACCTTGCAATATCAGAGGGAGATTGTCCGCAGGCTGGCCGCGCCCGCTGCCGGACGAAACGACCGCGGCGACGAAGCCCATTAAAAGCACGAAATGCGATAGCGAATGGGGAGAAGAGTGGACCAAGCGCTGTCTCCGATTGCGCACGCGAGAGTCCGGAGACTTTACCCCCTCGCCCGTCGATGTCCACGATAATCCGGAGATGGCTCGGGCTAGACCGCGCCGATCGCCAGCTTCGCCCGCAGTTTCTCGCCGAGTTCGAAGATCGCCCGGCTGAGCAGCCGGCTGATCCGCGACGGCGAGAGTTGCATGATCTCGCTGATTTCTTTCAGCCGCATTTCTTCGCGGTAGTACAGCGTCACGGCGATCCGCTCGCGGGGCTTCAACTGCTCGATGGCCTCGCCGAGTTCCCGAATCGCCTCCCAGCGCTCCACTTCCGCGTGCGGCGGGGCCATGCTCTCCATCGGATTCATGCTGTTCGGCTGCGCCGTCTGTTCCCAACTCACCATTCGGGTGAAGCGCTCGGCCGCCAACGCGTCCGCGACTTCGTCGGTCGTCAGGCCCGTTTCGGCGACGAGCATTTCCACCGTCACCGGGGCTTCGAGCTTGCGGCACGCTTTGCGAATCCGGCCGACCCGCTCGAGCATGTGCTGCGGTAGCGGGCTGTTCCGCCGGAGTTCGTCGAGGATCGAACCGCGGATACGCAAATAGGCAAACGTCTTGAACTGCGTATTCCGGCACGGGTCGAACTTCCGCGCCGACTCCACGAGCCCGAGGACGCCGGCACTCTCCAGATTTTCCACGTCGATGCCCCGGGGCAATTCCCCGATCAGTCGACCGATAACATGCTTGACGAGCGGCAAGTGCGACACGATGAGCTCATCGCGACGGGCATTCGATTCGGCGCTCGGATCGATGCGATGAGTTCGGCTGGCGACGCTGTTCACGGTGATTCTCTCGTGGTCCGGCCCGTCCTTTCGACCGATAACATTCTCTAGTTCATGCCCCGTCGAAATGTGTCGGGAAACCGGAAAATCCAAGCGGGCGCGGCGCCCGATTCGCGCCGGCGTTTCGATTTTCAGACGAGGGAGCACCGCCGGATGCGAGAATTCACAGGGCGGTCGCAATCCGATCGTGGAATTCCCGTGCGCGCGGATTCGGTGCGGGCGAAAATCGATTACCCCCGGACAATCTTCTCCCGGCCCGCGGTCACTTTCTTGGTCGCGTTCCGCGTATCGACAACCGCCTTCGCGTGTTCCACGATGAACCCGTAATCGTACGCCGTGTGATCGGTGGCGATCAACACGCAATCCTGCTCCGCGAGGTACTCGGCGGTTAGCGGGCTGCTGTCCATCGCCAAGTCCGGGTAGTGGCGCATCGGCGGCAAACGGGGGATGTGCGGGTCGTTGTAACTCACGCTCGCCCCTTTTCGGATGAGCAGCTCCATCAGCTCGAACCCTGGCGATTCGCGCGGGTCGTCCACGTCCTTCTTGTAGGCCATGCCGAGTATCGCGACCTTGCTCCCCCGCACCGGTTTGCCGGCGTCGTTGAGCACTTCGCCGACTTTGGTGACCACGTACGTCGGCATGGCGGTGTTCACGTCCCCGGCGAGTTCGATGAAGCGCGTGCTCAGGCCATGTCGGCGGGCGACCCACGTGAGGTAGAACGGGTCGATGGGGATGCAGTGCCCGCCCAAGCCGGGGCCGGGGTAGAACGCTTGGAAGCCGAAGGGCTTCGTCTTCGCGGCGTCGATCACTTCCCAGACGTCGATGCCCATGCGGTCGTAAAGTACCTTGAGTTCGTTCACGAGCGCGATGTTCACCGCCCGGTAGGTGTTCTCCAAAATCTTGCAGGCTTCCGCGATCTCTGGCGACGACACCCGCACCACTTGCGGCACGATGGCTTCGTAGAGTTGGCAGGCCAAATCGGCGCTGCGCTCGCACAGCCCGCCGACGACCTTGGGGATGCTGTTGACCGAGTGCGTTTGATTGCCCGGATCTTCGCGCTCGGGGCTGAAGGCGAGGAAGAAATCGACCCCGGCTTTCAGACCGGTGCGTTCGAGCACCGGCAGCACATCGCCGCGGGTCGTGCTCGGGTAGGTCGTACTTTCCAACACGATCAACTGGCCCGCCCGCAGTTGCCCGGCGATGGCGTGGGTGCTGTTCACCACGTAGCTCAAGTCGGGCTCGCGGGTCTCCGTCAGTGGCGTCGGCACGCAGATCAGCACCGCATCGGCTTCGCCCAAGCGCTCGAAGCGATCGGTGGCGACGAAACCGGCGTCCCGCATTTCGACGATGGTCGAATCGGGAATCTGCTGGATGTACGACCGCCCGGCGTTCAGCTTGTCGACCTTGTGCGTGTCGATGTCGAAGCCGAGAACGCGGATGCCGGCCCGGGCGAAGGCTCGGGCCAACGGCAGCCCCACGTAGCCGAGTCCGATGATTCCGACGGTGATATTTTTAGACGCGAAGCGACTGAGCAGATCGGCGAAGGGGACGACGGGCATAGCCTGATCCATCCGTGGAAATCGGGGTGCGAAGCCCCGGCGTCCTGCCGGGATGAAGGATGTTCGCAAAAGGGGAACCGGCCTGTCAAGAGTGGAATCTACGCCCGAGAAGGCGACTGCTTCGCAGCCTTCACCACGGCGTCTACCGTGAAGCCGAAGTACGGCAGCAGATCCTTCAGCGGAGCGGAGGCCCCGAAGCTGTGCATGCCGATGATCGAACCGTGCAGGCCCGCGTAACGCTCCCAACCGAAGACGCTGCCCATTTCCACGGTCACGCGGTTGGTCACGCCCGGCGGCAGCACCGTATCACGGTATTCTTTCGGCTGGCGCTCGAATAGTTCCCACGACGGCATGCTGACGACGCGGATCTTCATTCCCTCGGCCGTCAACTTCTCCCCGGCTTCGACGCACAGTTGCACTTCGGAGCCGGTGCCGATGAGGATGGTATCCGGCGTCCCTTCGCAATCGAGCAGCACATACGCGCCCTTCGCGGTGCCGCTGGCGGGGCCGTATTTGGTGCGGTCGAGCGTCGGCAGGTTTTGCCGGGACAGCGCCAAGATCACGGGGTGTTCGGTTTCTGTCAGGGCCACGCGGTAGGCTTCGCTCACCTCGTTCGCATCGCCGGGCCGAATGACGATGACGCCGGGGATGGCCCGCAGCGACGCGAGTTGTTCGATCGGCTGGTGCGTCGGGCCATCTTCGCCGACGCCGATGCTATCGTGCGTGAACAGGTACATCACCGGTATTTCGATGATCGACGCGAGCCGGATCGCCGGGCGGCCGTAGTCGCTGAAGATCAAGAAGCCGGCGGCATAGGCCCGCAGACCCGAAAGGGCCAAGCCGTTGCAGATCGAGCCCATGGCGTGTTCTCGGACGCCGAAGTGGAGGTTCCGCCCGGCCGGCGTCGGGGCTTGAAAATCCCCGGCGCCGTCGAACGTGAGCCGGCTCTTGTTCGATTTGGCCAAGTCGGCCGAGCCGCCGATCATCCACGGGATCGCTTGGGCGAGTGCGTTCAACACCTTCCCGGAACTATCCCGGCTGGCCAAACCTTTCGCATCGGCGGAGAACGTCGGAATCGACTTTTCCCAGCCGTCGGGCAGTGTGCCGCCGAAGATGGCTTCGACCTGCTTCCCTTCGTCCGGGAACTCGGCTTTGTACTTGCTCAGCAGTTCGTTCCACTCCTCGCGCTTGTGCGCGCCGCGGGCGCCGATGTGCGTTTGGAAGTGCGTGAGCACTTCCGGTGGCACGAGGAACTTGGCGTCTTCCGGCCAGCCGTAGAACTTCTTCGCGGCGATGATCTCGGCGTCGCCGAGCGGTTCGCCGTGGGCGTGCTCCGTGTTCTGCTTGTGCGGCGCCCCGTAGCCGATGATCCCCTTCACGAGCACGATGGTCGGCTTGTCGGTCGTGATAAGGAACTGGTCGAGCGCCGCCGAAAGGACGTGCAGATCGGTGCCGTCGGGCACGCGGATGACGTTCCAGTCGTAGGCCGCGAAGCGCATCGCGACGTTCTCGGTGAACGCGAGGCTCGTGCGGCCGTCGATGGTGATTTCGTTATCGTCGTAGAGCAGGCA
>JBBRUN010000063.1:0-15184 GCA_038247765.1 Gemmatales bacterium
CGAGCGCGGCGGGTAAGCGTACTGGGCCACGCCGCCGAAAGCGACGAGCGTGATGCTGACGGGCGAACCGTAAAACCGGGCCAGCACCGCGTGCCCCATCTCGTGCACGAGGATCGACACGAACCCGCAGGCGACCCACAGCAGTAAGTAGACCGGGCCGAAATCGGGATCGTTGAACAGATTGCTGCCGAGCAACAACAGGATGATCCAAAACCACGGCGTCACGCGCACGGGAATCCCGGCGAGCCGGAACTTGACATCGAACGGCGTCGGCTGTTCATTTCCAAACACGGATCGGACTCCAGCGCGGGCACTCGGAACTCCTAGCTTATTCTTTGGCGAATGAACCGGACGAGAATCGGGGAGAAGCTCGATGGATTTGACCGAGTTCCGCGCCCAGTTGCCGCTGGCCGAACGATGGGCCTTCTTCGACCACGCCGCCGTGTCGCCGATCCCTCTGCGCGCCGTCGCGGCGCTGAATGCCTACGCCGACGAGATCGCCCGCAATGGAATCGCCACGATCCTCACGTGGGTCAATCGGCTCGCGAACGTCCGCAGTCTCGCGGCCAAGCTCGTCAACGCCCCGAGTGCCGACGACATTCTTTTCGTTCCAAATACGACCATCGGCATCGGCCTGATCGCCGAGGGATTCCCGTGGCAAGCGGGCGACAACGTCGTGCTGCCGGCGGAGGAATATCCGTCGAACCTTTACCCGTGGCTGAACCTGGCGAACCGCGGCGTCGACGTGATCGCCGTTCCGAGCCGGGGGAACCGCATCGCGATTGACGACATCGCCGCGGCGATCACCCCGCGAACGCGGCTGCTCAGCATCAGCGCCGTCGAGTTCGCCTCCGGCTACCGCAACGACCTCGACCGCCTCGGCGAACTCTGCCGAAGCCGGGGGATCTTTTTTTTCGTCGACGCGATCCAAGCCCTCGGCGCGTTCCCCATCGACGTGCAGAAGTCCGGGATCGACGCCCTCGCCGCCGACGGGCACAAGTGGATGCTCGCGCCGGAAGGGGCCGGCTTCGGCTACTTCCGCCGGGAATGGGTCGAGCGCTTGCACCCCATCGGCGTCGGGGCGCACAGTGTGGTGAACCCGTTCGAGTACCACGTCACCGATTTCCGGTTGAAGCCGCACGCCGGGCGCTGGGAAGGGGGCGCGCTCAACGTGCCGGGGTTGAGTGCGCTCGGCGCGAGCTTGGAATTATTCGACGAAGTGGGAATCCCGGTGATCGCGTCGAAGATTCTGGAACTCACCGACTACCTGTGCGAGCGGGCGCCGAGCCGCGGTTGGCAGGTCTTCAGCGACCGCACGGCACCGTCGGGAATCGTCGCGCTCACCCACCCTACGATTCCATCGAAAGTGGCGATGAAAGCCTGCCGCGGGGCCGGGGTGATTGTGAATAGTCGGGCCGAGCGTTTGCGGGTCAGCCCGCATGCGTACAACACTATCGACGAGATCGACCGCTTGCTCGCCGCGCTCCCGTAATCAATACTCCGACCCGCGACCGAGCCGGCTCGCCGTGGAGGAACTATGCCGGATAGCACTCTGAACCCGCGGATCGCCGTGTACACCGGCACCTTCGACCCCGTGCACCGGGGCCACCTCGACGTCATCGAGCGCGGCAGCGTCCTCTTCGACCGGCTCATCGTCGGCGTCGGCGTTAACCCGGACAAAACGACCTTCTTCGACATCGACGAGCGCGTCCGGTTGATCGAAGAAGTCAGCCTGAATTTCCCGAACGTCGAAGTGCAAAAGTTCGACGGGTTGACGGTGCGGTTCGTCCGCGAGATCGGTGCCCGCATCATGGTCCGCGGCCTGCGAACCCTCAGCGACATGGAGTACGAATTCACGATGTCGCTGATGAACCGCAACCTCGACTCGGAAATCGAAACGGTCTTCCTGATGGCGAAGGAAGAGTTCTCGCACGTCAGCAGTTCGCTACTCCGGCAGATCGCCCAACTCGGTGGGGATTTGACGAAGTTCTTGCCGGAGCCGGTCAAGATCGCCTTGATCGAGCGGGCTCGCCGCCGCTGATTCACTTCCCCGCCATCACCCGGGCCACTTCGGCGCAGTCTTTGTCCCCGCGGCCGCTGAAGCAGAGCACCACAATATCATCCTTCGAGCGACTCGCGGCGATCCGCATCGTCTCGACGACCGCGTGGGCCGTCTCGAGCGCCGGCAGAATCCCTTCGAGCTGACTGCACTGGTGGAACGCATCGAGCGCATCGTCGTCGGTGACGCTGCAATAGCGGACGCGTTTGTTCTCGTGCCAGTAGCTGTGCTCGGGTCCGACGCCGGGGTAATCGAGGCCCGCGCTGACCGAATGCACGTCGGCGGTTTGGCCGTCGTCGTCTTGGAGTACGTAGGTGAAAGTACCGTGCAGCACACCGGGCATGCCGTAGCCGAGGGTTGCGGCGTGACCGCCGAGCTTCGGCCCGTGCCCGCCCGCTTCGACGCCGACCAGCTCGACTTCCGGGCAATTCACGAACGGGTAGAACATACCGGCCGCGTTGCTGCCGCCGCCGACGCAAGCGACCACCACATCCGGCAGCCGCCCGAATTGCGCGCGGCTCTGCACCTTGGTTTCTTCGCCGATGACCGACTGAAAATCGCGGACGATCATCGGGAAGGGGTGCGGCCCGATGACGCTGCCGATGATGTAATGCGTGTCTTCGACGCTGCTCATCCACTCGCGCATCGCCTCGTTCACGGCGTCGCGCAGAGTGCTACTGCCGCTGGTCACGGGGAAGACTTCGGTGCCCATCGCCTTCATACGGAAGACGTTCAACTCTTGTCGGCGGATGTCTTCGGTGCCCATGTAGACTCGGCAAGGCAACCCGAACAGCGCCGCGGCCGTAGCCGTCGCGACGCCGTGCATCCCGGCCCCCGTCTCGGCGATCAGGCGAGTCTTGCCCATGCGCTGGCAGAGCATCGCTTGCCCGACGGCGTTGTTGATCTTGTGGGCGCCGGTGTGGTTGAGGTCCTCGCGCTTCAGGTAGATCCGCGCGCCGCCGGCTTCCTTGGTGAGGCGCTCGGCGAAGTACAACCGCGACGGCCGACCGACGAAGTCGTTGAGGATGCGGTGGAATTCCTCGCGGAATTCGGGATCGAGCTTGGCATCGCGGTAAGCCGCGTCGAGCTGGTCGAGCGCGAACATCAGGGTTTCGGGGACGTAGCGCCCGCCGAAGGGGCCGAAGCGTCCGCGGGCATCGGGGACGGTGGAGACGGCGGGTTCGAGGGTCGCGGGCATGTTGTGGATCGTCGGTACTTTGGGTGGAGAGAGCTATTGTAGTCCGCGGAGTGATTCTTACAGAGTCGGAAGCGTGAGCGACGTTCGACTTAAAAACGTCGCTCACGCTTCCGGCTCTGTGAGAATCGATCCGATCTATAAACTGCATCCATCTCTCTCGCGCAACCGGGTCACCGATGCCTCCACTCCCCGAAACGATTTTGCAATTCGGTTCCGGCCGGTTCCTGCGGGCCTTCGCCGATCTGTTCGTCTCGCAGGCGAACGGGGAGGGGCAGGGCATCGGCAAGATCGTCGTCGTGCAATCGACCGGCGACGGCCGGGCCGGCGGGTTGAATGCGCAGGGCGGGAAGTACCACGTCGTCGTGCGCGGCTTCGAGAACGGCGAAGTCGTCGACCGCGTCGAAGTCTGCGATAGCATCAGCCGAGCGCTGCACGCGGGCACGCAGTGGGACGAAGTTTTGAAGTTGGCACGTTCTCCGACGCTTCACACGATCCTGTCGAACACGACCGAAGCCGGCTATAAGCTCGAAGATGACCTTCCCACGGACGCGGTGCCGAAGTCGTTCCCGGGGAAGTTGCTCGTCGTACTGCGGGCGCGCTTCGTTGCGGGGTTGGCCGTGCCGACGGTCATTCCGTGCGAACTCATCGAAGGGAACGCGGGCCTGTTGAAACGGGTGGTGCTCGACCTCGCGGCGGTGTGGAACGAGCCGGCGCCCTTCCGCGAGTGGCTGTTGAGCGTGCCGTTCCTGCACACGCTCGTCGACCGCATCGTCACCGGCACCCCGGCCGACCACCCGCTGTTGGCGACCGACCCGATGGTCATCGTCGCCGAGCCGTTTGCCTTCTGGGCGCTGGAAGATCATCCCGCGTCGCTGTTCAAACTCCAACATCCGGCGATCACGCGGACGGCGGATGTTCAGCCCTACTTCCTGCGCAAGGTGCGCATCCTCAACGCCGCGCACACGGCGCTGCTCATCAAGGCGAAGCCGCGCGGCTTCGCCATCGTCCGCGACGCGGTGAACGACCCGGAACTCGGCGACTGGCTCCAGCGATTGCTCCACGAAGAAATTGTTCCGACGCTCGGGGGCCGCGTCGAAGGCGGTGCCCGCTTCGCGGCGCAAACCATCGAGCGGTTCAAGAACCCGTTCCTCGATCACAAATTCGCCGATATCGCGCTGCATCACGAGTCGAAGATGAAGGTCCGCTTGGTGCCCACTGCGGCCGAGTTCGCCGCAAAGTTCGGCCGCGAGGCGCCGCTGTTGACGGAGGTGATCGGTGTAGGCGCTGCAAACTGAGCGGTGGGCGTAATCCCTCCGACGGCTTGTTGCGCCGCGGAGATTCGCTATCTCGGAGGGCTTACGCCCACCGCTCGGATAAGTCCTCGCTCCGAAGCGGAGTGGGGGAACCGGAGCCGTACGGAGTCACTCCATTTTGAACTGGTCCCTCAACCCGCCGTCGCGGCCCGTGCAGATCGCGCTGCTCGCTTTCGTCGTCGCGGGCATGGCGGTCACGCCGTTGGTGAACCGCTTCAACGGCGCTTCCAACAAGGACTACCCGCTCTGGTACGCCACCGGGCAGAAGTTCGTGCACGGCGAGCCGCTCTACCCGACCGACGGCTCCGTGTTCCCGTTCATGTACCCGCCCTTCGCCGGGTTCGCGCTGGGCGCGATCAGCCTACTCGGCCCGACGGGGATGGTCGTCGCGCTCGTGCTCCTCAACGCTGCCAGCTTCTTCCTCGCCGTCGAATTGAGCGTGCGACTGGTCGCCGGGACGCCGATCGTTTCGCTCTGGCTGCGCACCGTCCCGTCCGCGGTCTGCCTCTTCTTCGTCGCCGACATGTTCACCCTCGGACAGCCGAACCTCGGGTTGTTCGTACTGATCCTCGGTGGCCTGATGCTCCTCCGCCACGGGTACTGGGGTTGGGCGGGGACCTGCTTCGCCCTGGCCACGGCTATCAAAGCCTTCCCGGCGGTCGTGCTCATCTATTTGCTCTGGCGCCGCGAATGGAAAGCGGCGGGCGCGATGGTGCTCATCACGGGCTTTTTGCTGGTCGTCGTGCCGGCCCCGCAGCGCGGCTTCGAGCGGAACGCGGTCGAGTTGAAAACTTGGGCCGATGGCATGCTCTTCCGAAGCGCCGAAAAAGGCGTCGGCCAACGGCCCGAACAGAGCGTCGGCTGGCGCAACCAATCCCTCATCGGAGTCGGCCACCGCTACCTGCGTCCGGCCAACGCGGAGGCGGACGCCTTCGACGCCGCCATCGCGCCGCAATACGTCAACGTCTTCGACCTGAGTTACAAAGGGGCGAACCTGGTCGTCGCGGCGGTTTCGGCCCTGCTCGGGCTCGGTTTCATCTTGGTGATGCCGGCGCGGGCGCAGCGCACCCGCGCGACCAACGCCCTCGAATTTTCCCTGCTGCTCGTGCTCATGACCATCGGCACGCCGTACGCCTTTTCGTATTACTTCGTCTGGTTGATCGCACCGCTGACGGTCTGCGTCTATCGGGGCGGCTGGCTCGGTTGGGGCGCCGCCGTATTGGTGGCCATCCTGTTCGCCCTCGGCATCGAATCGGCCGTTACCGACGACCACACCGGCATGGCGCTGGGCAATTTGTTCTGGGCGGCGGTCGTGTTGATCGCGGCGCTCGCCGCGATGCTGATCGGCGAACGGCGGCGGCCGGGCGGAACTGTGATCCGGGTCGCGGGTTAGGTGTGCTATGCTGAATCGAACGACACATCCTCGCTCCCGGAGTTCGCCATGAGTTTCCAACGCTATTCCCAAGTCGGCATCCTGTTCGTGTTGGTCGCGGCCTTCGTCGGTCTCGGCACGCCGATGCTCGTCGCGGCCAGCAAAGACGCCGACGCGAAGAAGGCGACCGAAGATCTGAAGAAATCGAAGGATGCGAAGGTGAAGATCGCGGCGCTCGTGCGACTCGGCGAACTCGGGCAAATCCAGTACAGCTACGCGCAGCCGGCCATCCCGGACATGCTGAAGGCCCTCGAAGATAAGGATGCCGGCGTCCGCGCCGCGGCGGCCAAAGCCGTCGGCCAAGCCGGCTCCGAGGATCCGGACACAGTGGCCTCGCTGGTGAAATTGCTCAAAGCCGACAAGGAAGAATCGGTCAAAATCGCCGCCGCGGAAGGCCTCGGTTTACTCGGTGCCCGGGCCAAGGACGCCGTCAACGACCTGCGCGCCGCCGCCAAGGACGCCGACAAGAAGAGCAAGTTGTCGAAGGTCGTCGGCGCGTCGATCAAGAGCATCAACGGCACAAAGAAGTAGCACTGTCCGAGTCAGGCCGCGCTGGAGCGAATCCGGATCGGGCCGAACAGGAGCTCTTGGGTCAGCGTCACACGGCCGGCTTTGATGAGTTCCAGAAGCGCCAAGAAGATCCCGATCAGCCGGAGTTTGCGGAAGGGCGTCTCGAACAGATCGGCGAATTCGAGTTCGCCAATTCGGGCCAGATGGCCCAAAATTCCGGCTTCGTAAATGTGCTGCGGGGTATCGTCGACCACGACGGCCTGCGGCTGGTTCGATTGCGTTTCGCGCAGCAATCGGGCGAAGGCGCTCACCAAGTCCCAAAGTTCGACCGAGCGAACCACCGCCACCCCGGCGACGATCATCGGCTCGGACGCGATCCGGGCGAACCGCTCCGCATGCCGCTCGGCCTGCTCCTCCAATCTCGCCGTCGCATCTTTGAAACGCCGGTATTCGAGCAACTGACGGACGAGCTCCCGGCGCGGATCGACCTCGTCCGCCTCGCCGGATGCCCGTTCCGGTTGCGGCACGAGCGCCCGGCTCTTGATCTCCATCAGCGTCGCGGCCATGACCAAAAACTCGCCGGCGAATTCGACATCGAGTTCGTGCACCGTTTGCAAGTAGGCGAAAAACTGCTCGGCCAGCGACGCGATGGAAATGTCCATCACGTCCACCTCCTCTTTCTTCACCAGATAGAGGAGCAGGTCGAGCGGGCCGTGAAACGCGTCGAGTCGGACTTGATAAGCCATCCCCAGTTGAATCGGCAGTCGCCACCGCCGGGGGTGCGGGGTTTTGACTGCGGAATTGGGGAAGGCTCGAAGTGCGGTACGGGTTCTGCGGGTTGGGTGGCGTCGGGTCGTGATCCGATCGGGGACCTCAGTCCCCGATCGCTCGGGAAGAATCCGGGCCCTACTTCTTCTCCATCTCCATCCGCACCGTCTCGAGCAGTTTCTTCGTGGCGCGGATGCCTTCCGGTTCGGTCAGCTTGCCGCCTTCGTATTCGATTCCGACGAAGCCGTTGTACTTGTGCTTCTTCAGTACGATCTCCATCATCTTGCGGTAGTCCGTTTTGGTTTCGTTGCCCTTCTCGTCGAAATCGTGCGTCTTCGCGCTCACCCCCTTGGCGAAAGGCATCAGTTCGTCGACGCCCTTGTACCGGTCGTATTCTTCTTTGGCGCTGACGCGAAAGTTGCCGAAGTCGGGCAGCGTCCCGCAGGTTTTGAGATCGACTTTCTTCATGACCTTGGCCAGCCACTCGCCGTTGCTGCTGAGGCCGCCGTGGTTTTCGACGATCACGTTGATGGTCATCTTCGCGGCCCACTCGCTCAGTTGCCGGAGGCCGTCGGCGGCGCGTTCGACTTGCTCGTCGTACTTTCCGCTCGACTGGGCGTTCACGCGGATGCTGTGGCAGCCGAGAAATTTGGCCCACTCGACCCAGCGGTAATGGTTTTCGACGGCGACCTTGCGCTTTTTCTCATCGGCGTCGCCCAGGGCCCCTTCGCCGTCGCACATGATGAGCACGCTCGTCACGCCGTTGTCGTCCGCGACCGCTTTCAACCCCTTCAGGTAGGCGTTGTCTTTCTTGTACGAGGCGTAGAACTGGTTCACGTACTCGACGGCCGCGATGTCGTAATCCTTCTTGGCGATGGCCGCGAACCGGAGCGGATCGAGGGCTTTTTCTTTGTCTTTGCTGAAGAATGCCTTGTGCAGCGACCACTGCGCCAACGAGATTTTGAAGAGCGGGAACTTCTCGGACTCGGCGGCGCGCAGTGGACTCGCCGCGAAGGCGAGTGCGGCCGCGGCGGACGATTGGAGGAACGAGCGGCGATCGACGGGGCGAAGCATGGGTCGGACTCCGGGCGAACGGGGAAAGGACACCGGGCGACCCCCGGCGGTTGTGGGATTGTATATAGCCGCGACTTCGTGAAGAAATAACGGCCGTAGTTGTCACTTCTTCCGCTTGAGCCTCGCCAAGGCATCTTGGGCCAGCTTGGTCGGCGGGGCGTTGTCTTCGCCGAGGGAGAGGGATTCGAGGAGCTTCACCGCCTCCGGGGTGCCGGCGAATTCCAAGATGCCGATGGCCCTCGCGGCGCGGCTCCAACTGGCCGGGGGCGGGAGTTTCTCGATCACCTTCGGCGTCAAATCGAGTTGCTGACCGTTCACGGTGATCGTCACCTTGCCGTTGACGTTGCTGACCGAAACACCGCCGCCGCCGTTGAGCGGATTCGCCGGCTTCGCCTCGTTCACTTGCTCCTGCTTTTCCACGATTTCGATCCGCCCGAGCAGTTTCGCGAGGCGTTCTTTCGCCTCCGCATTCGAAGTCTCTTTCAAGGCGCTCGCCAAGTTGAGTTTGGCGAACTTCCCGAGGTACTCCAACTCTTGCTGAGCGGCTTCGCGGGTCGCGAAGTCATTGTCGCCGAGCTGCGCGACGAGCTTCTCGATCCGCTTCGGCTCGACTTTGAGCGGTCGCAGATTGGCGGCCAAGAACTCGATCCCTTCTTTGGGCTTCGCGGCGAAAACGCACGCGGCCCGGGTCGCCTTCGCCTCGTCGGCGGAGAGCAAATCTTGCCACGCGGCCGCCAATGGCTCGTCGGCGGCGAATGCGGTCGAAGTCAAGCACAACAAGCAGATCGCGACGAGAGTGCGCATGGTGAAACCCCGGTGATAGTAGTCGAATCAAGCTCCCAGATGCCGGATGATCTCGGCCGTCAGGCTCGCGGTGCCGCCCGTGCCGCCCAAATCCCGCGTCAGGCCGATACCCGCTTTCAGCGTCTTCGCGACCGCCGCTTCGATCCGCGCCGCGGCGGCCCGCTCCCCGACGTGGTCTAGCATCATCGCGGCGCTGCGCAACAGCGCGATCGGATTCGCCAAACCCTTCCCGGCGATATCCGGGGCACTGCCGTGCACGGCTTCGAACACCGCATAGCGCACCCCGAGATTCGCACCGGGTACGACCCCGAGCCCGCCCACCAAGCCCGCGCACAAGTCGGAGATCACGTCGCCGAAAAGATTTTCCATCACGAGCACGTCGTACTGCGTCGGGTCGAGGGCGAGATCGAGGCAGATGTTGTCGATCGGCTTTTCTTCGAATCGGATGAACGGGAATTCGTCCGCGACTTCGCGGGCGCACTGGAGGAACAGCCCGTCGCTCAGTCGCATCACGTCGGCCTTGTGGCAGAAGGTGACCCGTCGGCGACCGCCGGTGCGGGCCAATTCGAAGGCGTAGCGGACGATCCGCTCGCAGGCCGGGCGGGTGATGATCCGCAGGCTTTCGATGACGCCGGGCACGACTTGGTGCTCCAGCCCGGCGTACAGCCCTTCGGTGTTCTCGCGCACCACGACCAAATCGACGTTGTCGTAGGGCGTCTTCACGCCGGGCAGCGTCTTCACGGGCCGTACACTGGCGTACAGATCGAGCCCCTGCCGCAGGCGGACGTTGATGCTGCGGAAGCCTTTGCCGACGGGCGTGGTGCACGGCCCCTTGAGGGCGACGCGGTGTTTGCGGATGAGGTCGAGGGTGATTTCGGGCAGCGGTTCGCCGTGCTTCTCGGCGGCGCCGAGGCCCGCATCGGCCCGGACCCAATCGATGCTAACCCCGGCGGCGGCGACGATCTCGCACGTCGCGGCCGTCACTTCCGGGCCGATGCCGTCCCCTTCGATCAATACGATTTGCATGACGAGCATCACCAAAGACTCGTTGGCCGTACGGGCTGATGATAGCAATCGGCGGATCGAAGGCACACGCGACTGACCAGCAGCAAGCGAAAATCGATTTCAGCGAGAACACCGACACCCTCGCGTTAACTCGTTTGCAAATGCTAAACAGAGTTGTGGAATCGAGCATCCGCGGCCGCTCGGCCAAGGTACGGGCAGAATCGAGCCAGGCCGGATAAATTTGTCTGACCGGGTCGGGGATACCTGCTCCCGCTTGCGCTGGCTGGTCTCGATAAGCGGGAATTCTGTGGACTCATTTGTGGGCGACGGGGGAGAATGTTAGGGTCATCCGCAGGGGCAGTCGCATGGTTATGAGTGCATTCCTTTCGCACAGCGGCGCCGACGACCGCTACGTGAAAGAACTCGAACAGCTCGTCCGCAAACTCGGCTTCGACGACATCTTCAACGACGGCGACACTATAGTGCCGGACGAGAAGTTCTGGCCGCGCATCGATGACGAGTGACATCAATGCCCCGTTACTTACTCTCGCCCTCGATCACCTGACGCTGGCTCGCGTCGGGCTGATCCGGGCGATCTTGGAGAACCCGCTGCCGCAGCCGACGCTCAACCTGCCGCACGTCACCGCCGCCGCGCCGCTGGGACAATGGTTTACCTTCCCAGCGGGCTGCTCAGCGCATCCCTCTATCACTTCGTCCGCGGGGAGCACGACCTCGCCCGCAAGTGTCTCACCGAAGCGCAGCAGATCGCCGACCGCGGGCCGATGCCTCTGTTTCTCGCCGACGTGCATTTGCACCGTGCCCGCCTGTTCCGCGACCGGGGCGAACTGACGAAGGCCGCGAAGCTCATCCGCGACCTCGGCTACGGCCGCCGCTACGACGAACTCGCCGACGCGGAAGAAGCCGCGGAGTGACACCAGCCCGCCGCGCGAGCAAGGGTGTGGGCGAGCATCGGAAGTGGGATGACCCTTGCTGTCGCTGCGGGCTGGTGAATCGCTGCGGGGTGGTGAATCGCTGCGGAGTGACAGCAGCCCGCCGCGCGAGCAAGGGTGTGGACGAGCATCGGAAGTGGGATGACCCTTGCTGGCGCTGCGGGGTGGTGAATCGCTGCGGGCTGGTGAATCGCTGCGGGGTGGTGAATCGCTGCGGAGTGTCACCAGCCCGCCGCGCGAGCAAGGGTGTGGACGAGCATCGGAAGTGGAATGACCCTTGCTCGCGCTGCGGGCTGGTGAAGCGCTGCGGGCTGGTGAAGCGCTGCGGGTTGGTGAAGAAGGATCATAACAAGGATGCTTCAATGACAGCGCCATTGGCATATCACATCACCTGGACAGCCTACGGCACGTGGCTCCACGGCGATCCTCGCGGTTGGGTCAAAAGCGGTTTGCCCTGCATTCTTCCGCCCGACGACACAGTTCTGCGACTCGCTCGCGAACGCATGACCGAACCGGCCGTCGAATTCGACTGCGCGCAACGTCTGATCATCGAACGAACGATCGACGATCACTGCCGGATTCGCGACTGGTCGATGCACGCCCGAAATGCGAGAAGCAATCACGTGCATCTCGTCGTGACTTCCGAGCGGACGCCGGAGGTTGTGATGGATCAGATCAAAGCGTGGTGTTCGCGGAAACTCTCCGATGCGGCCGGTCTATCGCCCGTTGGCCGTGCCAAGACAGCGGGCCGACGGAAGTGGTTCACGGAACACGGCAGCACGATGTGGATCAACGACGAGGAATACTTTTACAACGCAATCCGTTACGTGAACGAAGGTCAATAATACCAGCCCGCCGCGCCAGCAAGGTGGGCGATCGAAAGTGGAATGACCCTTGCTCGCGCGGCGGGCTGGTGGGGTATCGCATCCTCGCCGCGCCGACACTGCAACAATTGCGCGCAGTAACGCCTACTTTCATAGCTTTCGGTGCTTTCGGAGCTTTCGGAGCTTTCGCCGGAGGGGGTAGCGAAAACGACCGAAAGCTGAAATTGAAACTGCGTCGGCTCCTGCGGAATCGCGTCTGCTCAAACGTTACCTCCGCACAGATAGGAATTTAGGTGGTTCAGCGGATAGGATTGGTAATCAGCCGCAAACATCTAGCGCCGACCGAGGCGGAAGCCGAGCAAGGCCAGAACCGTGCCGAGCATCATGGCGACGTGGGTATCGCGGATCGGCTCGACGGTGCGGATGCCGAGTTGGTGGCCGAAGACGGTGATGCCGGCGCCGAGCAGCGCGAGCGCCGCCGAGCGCTGGCCGCGGTAGAACAGCGATGTGAGCAAGAGCAGCCCGCCCCAGCCGACGTTGGCGGTATCGCACCAACCCGTCCACGACGCCGGCAAGATTTCGACGCGGAGCGGGGTCGTCTCGGCGAGGGCCTCGCTCCGGGCGCTGAAGCGGATCAAATCGTTTTGCAGAACCCAACCGAAGCAAGCCGCGAGTAGTAGAGCCGACAGGACGACCCGCACCCACGTGCCGACGAGCCAATCGATGGCAGTGCCCAGCACATCCCGCGGCGCGGCTTCCGATTCTAAACCCGGCATCGACCGGCTGCGCTGCTTCGCGAGGGCGCGCAAGTTCGGCGCATCGGCCGAGGAGCTCGGCTTCACCGCCTCGGCGGACCGGATCGCCCCGGCCCGATCGACCATCGCCTCGGCCGTGCGGGCGGCGCGATCTCGGGCGATTCGTTTCGGAACCCCGGCGGCCAAGAGCCGTCCGCACTCGGTCTGTTCCAACAGTTCGCGTTCACGGATCGCTTTGCGCACCGCTTCGATGTGATTCAGTAACTGCACCAGCGGCTCGCGCCACGGCGCGAATTTCTCGCGGACGCCGGCCGACCCGCCCCGCAACAGGATCGCCCGCGTCGCCAATTTCGCCTCGAACCCGAAGACCGCTTCAAAGTATTCTTCCCACTGCCGGCCGGAGTATTTGGCGAAGAAGATGCGGATCTCGTCGGCCGCGACGCCGTGGTGTTGCAACCGGCGGTGCAGTGCGTCGCTGTCGCGCAGGATCGGGAAGCGCTCGGCGTCCAGCTTGCGATCCAGTCCGTACCACAGGGCGACGGCCGCGGCCAAGCCGATGAAGCCGAAACCGACCCAGACGCCGAGCAATTGGGACATCCAGAGGAACGCCACGAAGAGGCCGAGGGTGCCGAGTGCGACGAGCCAATCGCCGCGCGACGAACCGCGGACGAAACTGCGGACGCGCCGGGCGAGGTCGGTTTTACGCGTCCAGCCATTGAGGGCGAAGTAAGCGAGTGCCGCTTGCACGACCAATCCGGCGCAGCCGAAGGCCCATGTCATGTGGCCAAAGAAGGCGAGCAGCACCGCGGCGAGGGCACAGCCGGAGACGAACCCGCTGACAACGCGTTGTCGCAGGATGGCCGTGGGCGTCGTGCGGAACTGTATCGCCAAGGTTTCGACTTCGTCGATTTGATCTTCGCGGGGGATGAACCGCCCCGCAGATTTCACGCCCAGCCAGTTTTCGAGGGTGCGGATCACCTCGTTCATACTCGCGAAGCGGTCGCCGGGGTGCTTGGCCATCATCTTTTGAATGACTGCGGACAGTTCCTGCGGCAATCGCGGGACGAGTTCCTCGGGCGGCACGAGTGCTTCGTAGGCGTGCTTCTTCATCAAACCGATGGCGCTCTTCGCTTGGAAGGGTTGTTGACCGGTGACGAGCGCGTACAGCGTGCAGCCGAGGGAATAGACGTCGGCCCGGTGATCGACGGTCGAGGCGTCCCGGCATTGCTCGGGGGCCATGTAGGCCGGCGTGCCGAGGGCCATGCGGACGCCGGTCATGTCCTGCGGTAGCGTGTGCAAGCCGCTGTCGCTGCTCCAACCTTCGTATAGCCTGTCTTGATACATCGATAAATCCGGCGTCTTCACGAGACCCAAATCGGCGACTTTGACGGTGCCGTGCTCGTCGAGGAGCAAGTTGTCCGGCTTGATGTCGCGGTGGATGATGCCGCGGTCGTGGGCGTGCTTCAACCCGCGCGCGGCCTGTAAGACGTACCCGACGGCCACGTCCGGTTCGAGCCGGCCGCGCTCCTTCACCAAGTCGAGCAGCGACTGCCCCGGTACGTACTCCATGCTGAAATAGCGGGTGTCGGCGATCTCGCCGATGTCGTAAATTTGCACGACGTTCGGATGGCTGAGCAGCGCCGCGGCGTAGGCCTCGCGGATGAACCGGGCGACGAAAACGGGGTCGCTGATCCACTCCCGGCTCATCACTTTCAGCGCGACGGGGCGGTCGAGCGAGAGTTGCCTGGCGAGGTAGACCGAGCCCATGCCGCCGTGGCCGATGACGCCTTCGACGTGGAAACCGGGGATGCACTTGGGGATCGCCAGCGGGTCGAATCGAGCGGTCGGTTCGTCGCTGCCAACGCCCGAGACGCTTTCCGAAAGCGGCGAACGGGTCGGTACCGGCGTTTGAACCGAGAACGACAGCGTTTCGACATCGCTCGTGTGTTGCCGGAGGGCCGCGAGCGCCGTGGGTAGTGTCAAGTCCTTAAAAAGCGGGCGGGCTTGCGGCTGGGTCTGGATGCCCGAACGAGCCGGCGCGCGGTCGCTGGTGGCGAACTCGATGGAGAACGTGTGCAAGCAGCGCGGGCAGCGGGCGCGGGTCGCACTGGCGATCGAGACGACGACGGGTTGTTGGCACTGCGGGCAGGCATTGGCCACAACGGAACCCCGGCCGGATGAACACGCGGCAAGCGTAGTGCGCGTTTCGTGTCGGGGTGACGGGGCTGAAACTTATGGCTGTAAAGAAACTCGACGCCAACCGAATTTGGGTGATGTCCGCCCAGTATTGCACACGTTGACTGATGTGTGGTAAGGGATTACGTTGCATGGTTGGTTTTTTCAACACCTTCGGAGGGATCGGTCATGGACGACCTGAGCCGCTTCTGGGCACCTTTTACCAAACGCATTTTAAGAGGCGCACCACCATCAGATACACGTTTCTTGGCAAATTGTAGTAATTCGGATTGTAATTTTCCGGCATCGGAAAGATA
>JBBRUN010000064.1:0-15130 GCA_038247765.1 Gemmatales bacterium
CACTACCGCATCCGCGTCGAGTACCGCTTCGTCGGCGAGCAGGTGAAAGGCGGGCCGGGCTGGGCCATCCGCAACAGCGGCATCATGATCCACGGCCAAGATCCGAAGACCATGGCGAAGGATCAGAAGTTCCCCGTCAGCATCGAAGTGCAACTGTTGGGCGGCAACGGCAAAGACCCCCGGCAGACCGGCAACCTCTGCACCCCCGGCACCAACGTCGTCTTCGATAGCAAGCTGCACCTGCCGCACTGCACCAACTCGAAGTCCAAAACCTTCCCCGCCGACGAATGGGTGACGTGCGAAGTCGAAGTTCACGGCTCCGGCAAAGTGGAACACTTCATCAACGGCGACTCCGTGATCCAGTACGAAAAGTGCCAGTACGACGAGCGCGATCCCGAAGCCAAGTTGCTCATCAAGGACAAGAAATTGCTGATCGAAGGCGGCACCATTTCCTTGCAATCGGAGAGTCACCCGATCGACTTCCGCAAGGTCGAAATCATGATCCTCAAGAAGTAGCGCCGATGATTTGCCCCGTCTGCGGCCAGTTGAATTTGCCGGGCACCGAGCAGTGCTCCAACTGCCTGTACGACCTCGCGGCCATCGACCGGCCGATCCCGGCGGATCGCTTGGAAGAGAGCCTGCTCCGCGATCCCGTCTCGGTGCTGCAGCCCAAGCCGCCGGTCACGGTGGCGGTTCACGCGACCCTCGGCGAAGCCATCGCCAAGATGATTTCGCAGTCGGTCGGCGCACTGTTGGTGCTCGGCGCCGACGGCGAACTCGTCGGCATCTTGACCGAGCGCGACTTCCTGACGAAGGTCGCCGGCGCCGCCGACTTCGCCAGCCGGCCCGTCCTCGATTTCATGACGGCCCGCCCCGAGACCGCCGCCCTCGGTGACCCGCTCGCCTTCGCGCTCTCCAAGATGGACGGCGGCGGCTACCGGCATTTGCCGATCACCGCCGCGGGAAAACCTGTTGGGGTGGTGTCGGTGCGGGACATGCTCCGGCACCTGGTGCACTTGTGCGGGTGAAGAAATCGTACGCGACGCGTGACGTGAGCCGGCCGCGAGAGCTGCCACCGACTTGGTCATTCCGAAGAGTTGAGTGCTTTCTTGGCTTTCCACCGCGGGGAGTCGTCGGCATGAGCCTGCCGGTGGATCTGTGCCAACACCTCGGCGTCGCTCGGGCTGTCCGTCTCCAAAAGCACTTTCAACGGGATCGCCACTTCGTCCATGCGGTACGCCGTGCCGGGGCGGTGGATGCCGTATGTGGCGGTCGGGAAATAAACGACGGTCCCCCGTTGATCGCCATTCTGGATTCGTGCTCCGCCGAGCGCAATAATCGGTAGCTCGCGGAGAGCGATTTGCGCGTCCGCTGGAAGGTCGCGAATCGTTTCGGAACCGAGGATCAGGGCGGCATCGACTTCGCCCTTCGCCAGCAATTCCGGCGCGGTGAATTCACCGGGATTGTAACGCGGATACCCGGCCGCAAAGTTGACGCCGAAGGGGTAGCCGGTCTGCCATGTCAGGACCGAATCGGCCCCGGCGATGTCGCCGTAGCGGCGCATCCGCCGCGCGTAAAAGCGCCGGCGCGTGTCGGGCGCGCAGTGGTCGTTGAGATCGGTGACGAGTTGCAGCAGCGCTTCGACGGTCCGGTGCGCCAACCGACCTTGGGTCAATCCGGAACCGAAGAAAACCACGCCGAAGTGGCAGGTTTTCATCCGCTCCGCTAGGGCCAGCAACTCCGGACTCGCTTGGCAGGCGATGCCTTGCACCAGCATCCGCAGCGTCCAGAAGGCGTCCCAATTTTGCTCGGAGGGGATCCGCACGAACAACCCGGCCCGCGCCGCCGTCGCGGTTTCCACGGAATCCACCACGACGATCGTCGCGCCGGGCGGGCAGTAGCGTTCGATGTGGCGCGGGTGGGTCGTCAGGGGGTCGCAGCCCCAAAAGAGGACGAGGTCGGCGCGCTGTTTCACTTCGCCGAGGGTGCAGGTCGATTCGCCGACTTGCTGCAGTGCGACGATCGACGGGGCGTGCCCGCTGCTGGCGGTGGTGTCGATGGTCGCCCCGAGGAAATCGGCGAGTGCCACCGCCGCGCGCTGGCCTTCCGTCGTACTGCGCGACAGACCGTAAATCAGCGGTGCGCGCGAATCGCGAAGAATCGCGGCGGCGCAGTCGTAGGCGTCGACCCATTCGACCGGCTCGCCGTCGATCTCCGGGCGATCGCCGATAGACGACGACTGCCCGAGGAACCACGGACGGGCGAGCTCGCACGCCCCGGCCGCGTCGACGATCCGTCCGCCTTCGACGGTGACGCGGAGGTCGTCGCACACGCAGCCGCACACGGTGCAGGCGACATCGGCGAAAGTCGGCACGCTACTTCTTCTCCGGCGCCGCGTATTTCTTCTTCGCGTCTTCGGTGACCTTCCAGATGTGGATTTCGTAATCCAGCCCGTCTTGGCCGACGACTTTCTTGGTATCGTCGGGTTTCCAATCTTTCATCGGGAAGCGGTGCGAGACGATGCGGGTGCCGGGCTTCAGATCGCGCAGGAGCGTCGGCCGGATGAGCACGTTGAATTCCTCGCCCATATACAGCAGCACGGCGGTCGCGTCGGAGTAGTCCTTCACTTCCAGGGCGTCGCCTTCGCGGATTTCGATCTTGTCCACGAGGTTGGCCGCCTTCACCGCCGCCTTCGATTCCTTGACCCGCTCTTTGTCGAGGTCGATGCCGACGCCTTTCTTGGCCCCGGCCTTCACGGCCGCGATGACGATTCTACCATCCCCGCAGCCCGGCTCGAAGACCACGTCGTCTTTCGTGATCTTCGCGAGCTTCACCATTTCGTCGACGATGTCCTCCGGCGTCGGCAGGTAGCGGATCTCGGCTTTGTCTTTGTCGGTGTCTTTGGTGAGGTCCACGACGACGTCCTCCCCGGCGGTGAACTGCACCGTCCGCGGGCGGGTCATCACGGTGTAGTTGTTCGGGCGCCAGCGGGCCGTGAAGGTGTATTCGTAGCGTTTGCCGGCTTCGAGTTCGGGCGTGTCGTACTCGCGGGTCAGACCGGTCGTCTTGGTCGCTTTGTTTTCGATCAGCAACTCGGAGTCGTCCTGCGGGACGGTGACTTTGATCTTCGATTTCACGGTTGTGGGTTGGGCCGCGGCGAGGGGGATCGGCGAGGATCCGGAGACGGCCAGAACCAACAGGCCGAGGCCGACGAGCGCCGGGAAACGCAAACGCATAACGGTATCCATCGGAGTTCGGGCGGGTTCGAATTCGATATGGAATTGTCGCAGACGGCGCTCCGTTTGGCAACGGAGGCGTTAGAAGTGCGTCGATCCGGATTCCCAAGTCAGCCGCGCCGCAAAGCGGCGCGGCGACTGACGGCATTCCTAATCCCGGCGATCCCGGCGGGGGCGATCGCCGCCGCGGCCACCGCGATCCCCACCCCGGTCACCGCCGCCGCGCTCTTCGCGGGGGCCGCCGCCACCGCCGTTCGGCGGTGCGCCACCGGAGCCTTCTTCGCCTTCCGGCTTCGGCGCCAGCAGTGCCTTGCGGCTGAGCTTCACCCGGTCTTGGTCGTCGATGGCCACGACCTTGACCTGCACGCGGTCGCCGACTTTCACCACATCCGACGGGTGCTGGACGTAACCGTGGTCGAGTTCGCTGATATGGCAGAGGCCATCGCGGCCCGGGCTGATTTCGATGAACGCCCCGAATTCCTTGATGCTCGACACCTTGCCGTCGTAGATGGCGCCGACTTTGATCTCGGCGCAGAGCGCTTCGACCTTGCCCTTCGCGGCCATCGCCGCGGCCATGTCGGCGGCGGCGACCGTGACGGTGCCGTCTTCTTCGATGTCGAGTTTGGCACCGGTTTCGTCTTGAATCGCGCGGATCGTCTTGCCGCCAGGCCCGATGAGCAGGCCGATCTTCTCCGGGTTGATCTTCACTTGGAACAACCGCGGTGCCGACGCGGCGATTTCCGACCGGGGTGCGGTCAGTGCGGCGAGCATCGCCTTCAAAATCTTGATGCGGGCGCCGCGGGCTTGTTCGAGCGCCCCGCGGATGATGTCTTCCGTCACGCCGTCGAGCTTGATGTCGAGCTGGAGCCCGGTGATGCCCTTCTGCGTCCCGGCGACTTTGAAGTCCATATCGCCGTAGTGGTCTTCGTCGCCTTGGATGTCGGTGAGCAGCACGTATTCATCGCCGCGCGTGCAGAGGCCGATGCTGATCCCGGCGACGGGGCGTTTGATCGGCACGCCAGCGTCCATCAGCGCCAAGGTGCCCCCGCAGACGGAGGCCATCGACGAGGATCCGTTCGATTCGAGGATTTCGGAGACGAGGCGGATGGTGTAGGGGAACTTCGCGGGCGGCGGCAGCACGGCTTTCAAGCTGCGCTCGGCCAACATGCCGTGGCCGATTTCCCGGCGACCGGGGGCGCGGATCGGTTTGCACTCGCCGACGCTGAACGGGGGGAAGTTGTAGTCGAGGAAGAACTTCTTCGAGATCTCGTCTTGGAGGCCATCGACCTTCTGTTCGTCTTGGCCGGTCCCGAGGGTGACGACGACCAACGCCTGGGTTTCGCCCCGTTGGAAGAGGGCCGAGCCGTGGACGCGCGGCAGGACTTGCACTTCGCCGCCGAGGGCGCGGATTTGATCGGGCGCCCGGCCGTCGATGCGGGTGCCGGTCATGGTGATGTCTTGGAAGAGCTTTTCCTTGAGCGCGGTGAACGCCCCGGAGAATTGCTCCGGGGTGTACTTCGTGTCGGTGGCGCCATCGGGGAAGTAGTGCTTCTTCGTCTTGTCTTTCAGTTCGTTGATGGCCGTGTAGCGGTGGATCTTCACCGGGTTGAGGTAGGCTTTCTTCATCTCCTCGCCGATGGTCTTGTAAAGCAATTCCGCCATCGGGTTTTCGGGCGGTGCGGGCGGGAGCACTTTCTCGCCGTGGCCGGCTTTGATCCGCAATTCTTCGATGGCGTCGATGACGGTGAGGATGTGGCCGTGGGCGAAAACGATGGCGTTGGCCATGATGTCTTCGGGGAGTTCGCGAGCGAAGCCTTCGATCATGCAGACGGCGTCGCGGGTCGCGGCGACGACGAGGTCGAGGTCGCTTTCTTCCATCTGCGTCTGCGTCGGCATCAAGATGAAATCTTCGCCGATGCGGCCGACGCGCACGGCGCCGATCGGCTTGGTGAACGGGATCGGCGAGATGTGCAAGGCGGCGCTGGCGCCGATGATGCCGAGGATGTCCGGATCGTTTTCTTTGTCGGAGGCCATGACCGTGGCCATGACTTGGACTTCGTTGAGGTAGCCGACGGGGAAGAGCGGGCGAATCGGCCGGTCGATGAAGCGGGAGACGAGCGTCTCTTTGGTGCTCATCCGCGTTTCGCGCTTGATGAAGCCGCCGGGGAATTTACCGGCGGCGTAGGTGCGCTCGCGGTATTCGACTTGGAGCGGAAAGAAGTCGCGGCCGGGGATCGCTCCGCCGGAGGTTGCGGCGGTGAGGACGACGGTTTCGCCCAGTTGGGTGACCACGGCCCCGTGGGCTTGTTTGGCGAGCTTGCCGGTTTCGAGAACCAGCGTGGACGAGCCGAACGGACGTTCGATGCGGGTGACAGGCACTTTATAAGACCCCTTTGCGACCTTGCGCAAATTGCGGCGGGGTGTACGGTGGCCAGCAGACCCGACAAGTGGGTGTTGCTGGCGTTCGGATGGTGTCGGAGGGAGCCGAGGTTACTTGCGCAGGCCGAGTTTGGCGATGACTTCCATGTACTTGGGGCGATCCGTCTGCCGCAGATATTGGAGCAGACCGGCGCGTTGACTCACCATTTTCAGAAGACCGCGGCGACTCGAGAAGTCTTTTTTGTGGGTCCGCATGTGCTCGGTCATGTACAAGATCCGAGCGGTCAGCAGCGCGATCTGGACGGGGGGTGAACCCGTGTCGTTTTCGTCCTGCTTGAATTGCTGAATGAGGCCCGTCTTCTGTTCCTTGGTGGTCGCCATGTCCCGCTATTCCTCGTGTAACTCGGACCAACGAGCCGAAGCCGGTTTGGTCGAGCATCCCTCCGTTGGTCTCCGCCGTACACCGACGCCAACGGTTGTGTTAAGCCATTTTGAGATTGAAGTAGTCTATCAGGATCGCCATCGGTGACAAGAGACGGGTGAGAAATCGACGATTCTTGGAGGCTTTGTCGGTCAAAGTTGGCGTGACGCCGTTCCCGTACCGGATTCTCACCGCCGTCACGCCGAGCGCGAGCTACGAGAGCGAGCAAAACTATCGGCAATGTGGTTTAGGTTTCGGTTTCGGAGCTTTCGCTGCTTTCGCTGCTTTCGCTGCTTTCGCTGCTTTCGCTGCTTTCGCTGCTTTCGCTGCTTTCGCTGCTTTCGCTGCTTTCGGCAGGGGGGGTGTGCGGAATGACCGAAACCTAAAAGCTACGAAAATCCGTTCAATGACCTACAAATCCTCCAAGAATCGTTGCCATACCCGAGAAATCGCCAAATTGGGTGCCCGGCAAGTGTCCGCATGATAAAATTGTGCGAATTCCGGAAATATTCACAACTCCGTCGCCCGCATAGTCCTATCGCCGTCGAAACAAGCCGATGCCAACGATCTTAGCCAAATGCTCGCTCAAGGGGATGATGAACCCGTGAAGCCGACTCGGCATTCTTGGGCTTGACCACAAGTTAGTTGCCCGGGTCGCTTGACTTTGAAAACCGCCCGTCTTTAGAGTGGAAATGTTGTTGAAATTGTTGCTGTACTCCCCGGCACACGGTTCGCGGACGCATTCAAGGCTCGATTCCCATGCTGGTTCTGTCCCGCAAGAACAACGAGTCGATCGTCATCAACGACGACATCGTCATCACGATCGTGGAAATCCGCGGGGATAAAGTCCGCTTGGGTATCGTCGCGCCGAAGGATGTTCCCGTTCATCGCCAAGAAGTCTACGAAGCGATCCACGGTGTGAAGATGCAGTCCGCACTGCCGACGGCCGGCGCGGCGGGGTGAGACTCACTTCTGCTCCCGCACGTTGAATTCCAGTTTCCATTTCTGTTTCCCGTCGCGGCTTTGGCACCACAACTCGAGTTGTCCGACTTCGGTCACTTTGCTGTGCAGGTGAACCGTCACCAATCCGGTTTTTGCGTCCCCGTCGAGTGTCACTTTCACCGGGGCGAGTTCGTCGATTTCGCCTTGCCAGTCTTCGATTGTCGCGCCCGGTTTGTCGTCGCGGCGGGTCGTCGAACCGAGGAAGCGGAACGTCGCTTCGGAGCCGACGGTGAGGCCGAAGGTCTGCTGCGGGATGTCGGCTTCGGTGCCTTCTTCCATGCCGAACGGCGCGACGCAGAGCGCCTTGTATTCGTCCGGGATTCCGGGGATCGCGGGCCGCGCGACCTTCACGCCGATGTAGTAGGCGCGGGCCGTGCCGCCGCGAATGCGGACGCCTTTGCCTCGGCGAACGAGGCCGTAGTAGGCCGCGCCGCGGGCCACGGCTTGGTCGAGGTCGGCGCCCGACAGTTCGCGCACGCCCTCGGCCTTCACCGACTTGGCCCACGCCCCGAGGACACCGAGGAAGCGGTTCCGCAACGGGTCGGCTTTGAAAACGCCACCGTTGAACAGCACCGCCGTGGGCAGGATCACGCCGTCGGCCTTCTTCTTTTTCCCCGTAGTTTTTTCGCGCCCGGCGAGCGCCTCGGCTTGGCGATTCAAGAAATGGGCGAGGTGCTTGGTGATCCCCGCATCGGAGACATACGGCAGGCCGAGTTCTTGCAAACCGGCGTTGGCATCGCGGGAAGGTGCCGCATCGCGCGGGCAGTCGGGGAAGAAACCGTCGACCAAGACCTTTTCCACGGTGGAGCGAGGAAGATCGTACTTCACAGCCCCACCGATCACCGAGCGCCCCTTGCCCAAGACGGTGACGGCCGCCGATGACAGCGACTTATCACCGAGCAGTTGCTCCTTGGCCTGCCGGGCGGCGTGCGTCATCTGCAGCATTTGCCCGGCATCGAGCTTCGTGCCCGCTTTTCCCAGTTCCGCCGAGACGGTGTAGGCGAGCGCCAAGTCCATGTTGTCGCCGCCGAGCAACAGGTGATCGCCGACGGCCAGGCGCGTGAGGGCGAGGTTGCCCGCTTCTTCGCCGACTTCGATCAGCGTGAAGTCGGAGGTGCCGCCGCCGACATCGGCGACGAGTACGAGATCGCCGACGTTCACTTCGGTCCGCCACGATTCGCCTTTGCGGTCGAGCCAGGCGTAGAAGGCGGCCTGCGGTTCTTCGAGCAGGGTCAGATGTTCGAACCCGGCGGCGCGGGCGGCGTCTACGGTGAGTTCCCGCGCCGCCGCATCGAACGACGCCGGCACCGTCAAGATGATTTCCTGCGCTTCGAGCTTGTGCTCGGGGATCGCGTTCGTCGGCAGCGCGTTCCACGCCTCGGCCATGTGCTTCAAGTAGCGGGTGCAGGCATCGACCGGGGAAATCTTGCGGTCGGCCTCGCCCGCGCGGAACGGCAGGATCGGCGCTTTGCGGTCGCACCCGGAATGACCTAGCCAAGATTTCGCGCTGCTGACTAACCGCGTCGGCACCTTCGCCCCGAAGTTCTTGGCGAACTCGCCGACGCAGAAATCGCGGTTGGCGTCCCACGGCAGTTTCAGCGCCCCGGCGGGTTGTTCATTCGTCCCCGGCAAGTAGAGCGACGACGGCAGCAAGCTGCGGTCGGCGACTTCGCCGGGGTTCACCACTTGGGGGATGGCGAAGGTCTGGCAGCGGAGATCGCCGCCGCTACCGGTATCGACAAAGGCGAGGGCGCAGTTGGTGGTGCCGAGGTCGATACCGATGACGAACCGAGTTTGCATCGCGGAGTCCACGGAAGAACGAATCGAACACCGCTATTGTACGACCGTCACGGCGCGGCGATTCGCAAGAGTTTGCCGCCCGGCAGGGCGAGTTGCCAGCCTTCGAGGACCCGTTCGATCTTCTCGCACGGGTAGAGGCGCACGATCTCGACCGCCCGCAGCACATCCGGGTCGGGCCATTTCTGCCCGGCCGAAACGTTCATCGGCACGAGGCGGTTCACCAACAGCGGCAACTTCGAGCCTTTCGCCTCCTTCGGTAGCAGCACGCCGGTGCGGTCGAGCACGCGCGGCTCTGGGTCGGTGCCGATCTTGATAGCCAGTGCCGACTCGCGGAACGTCAGCTCGACGCGGATCGTGCCCTGGGCCGTAACGGTGACCGCCCCGACTTCGAGAACCCACGGGTGCTTGGCAAAGGCGGCTTTTAGGTGTTCGCTCAACTTCGGATCGACCGATTGCAGCGTCTCGGGGAGATCGTTGATGAAACGGACTTCGGTGAGAAACGGCTTTGCCTCCAGCCCCGGCGGGGCGTCGCATTCGATCTCGGCGAAGGCGACCGTGTAGCGGGCGTTGGGGGCGACATCGTTGCCGGCGCGGGTGCCGAGCCACGCCAAGCCGGCGAGGGCGCCGAAGCCCAGCGCCAGCGCGAGGATCGCCTTCGCGGCCGTTTTGATGAGGTGCCAACCCGGGCCGTACGGCGGAGGCGGCTTGTAGAATTTGGGTTTCGCCATGCGCGGCTTCGCTTCACCAGACGTTGAGTTCGCGCTCGAGGGTCACACCGGCGGCGTCTTTGACTTTGGCCCGGACGTGATCGATGAGCTTCAGGACGTCCTTGGCCGTGGTGCCGGGGTGGGCGATGGCGTAATTGCCATTGCGGTCGCTGACCTCGGCGCTGCCGATGCGGAACTTGGCGAGGCCGGCGCGCTCGATGAGCGCCCCGGCGGTCTGTCCGGCGGGATCGCGGAACATGCGGACGCCGGCTTGGAAGCTCAGCGGCTCGGCCGCTTTGCGGATGATCCACGCCCGCGTCATGCGCTTCAAAAGCGCCGCCGGTTTCGCGGGTGTCAGTTCGAACTCGACCCAGAGGATGACCGGCTCATCGAGGTCGCTGGTGCGGTCGCCGAAGGTGAGTTCGTCGCGGTTGCGGACGACTTCGCTGGCATCGTCGTGGAGTACAGCCACGCGGCGGACGCACGAACCGATTTCGCCGCTGCGGTCGCCGACGTTGCAGCGGACGCTGCCGCCGACGGTACCGCGGATGCCGACGAGCGTTTCCAACCCGCCCAACCCGGCCCGCACGGCCTCGGCGATCAAGTCGAAGAGTTGGGCGCCCCCGGCGGCGCGGACGGTCTTACCTTGGGTTTCGATCGCGGAGAATTCGGGGCCGGTGAGCCGCATGACGACTCCCGGAATCGGGTCGTCGTTCACCAAAAGATTGAATCCGCCGCCGAGCATCCGCAGCGGGATCGATTTGGTTTTGCAATAGCGCAGGACGGCTTTGAGTTCGTCGGTGGTGCGCGGCTGCACGAGGCACTCCGCCGGCCCGCCGATTCGCAGGTGCGTGTAGGGCGCGAGCGGCTCGCGCCGTTTCGTGATCTCGGGGAAAGCTTCGAGCAGGGGCATTTTGTGGAAATCCAAACTCTGGCTCAACGAGCCACCGGGCTTGTCCCGGTGGTTCCATTGAATACCACCGGGACAAGCCCGGTGGCTCGTGAACAATCGATTTAGCTAGCCGGATCCTTGCCGTCGATCCACGGGCCTTCGAGCTTCTGGTACTCGGGCGGGGTCAGCGTGCTGCCCTTGTCGCCGCCGGTCCAGCCGATGATCTGGTTCGGCTTGCCACGGGCTTTGCTACGAGCTTCCCATTGGGTCGCCCAGCTCGCGTCGGCATCCACCGGCTTGCGGGCTTCCTTGTCCCAGAAGAGGGCTTTGCCTTGGCGGTAGCTCTGGGCGCCCATGTTCACGGTGGTGAAGGCGGCGGCGCCGAGGGCCGGGGTGCTGAAGGTATCCTGGCTCTTGTCTTGGATGCACTGGAGGTGGTTGACCCAGAGCGCGTAGGTATCGTCGCCCTTTAGGCCGCCCGAGACGAACTCGCCGTCCTTGGGGATGTCGCCGCCCGGGCCTTTCGGCGTTCCGCCGATGCCCTGCGGGAGGATCGTGTAGCCGAATTCCTTCGGCGACTTAGGATCGTCCTTCTTCGTCGGCTTGCTTTCGAACACGAGTGTGCCGGTGTGGCCGCGGATGACTTCTTCGATGCGGTGATCGTTGGCCATGCTCGCGGTGATGATGACTTGGCAACCCTCATCGTAATCGGCGACCACGGTGGCCACGTCCGGCACATCGCGGGTGTCGTACTCGAGGTAGATGCCGCCGCCACCGACGACTCGCCGCGGGTACCGGACGCCCATCGCGGCGATGAGGTGGGTCGTCTGGTGGACGAAGAGGTCGGTGAACATGCCGCCGCCGAATGGCCAGTAGCAGCGCCATTGGCCGAAGATGGCCCGGTCGAAGGGGACTTCTTTTTCAGTCGGGCCGACCTTCTCCCCGGCGACTTCGAAATCGTTCCCGAGGAACATTTTCCAGTCGATGGTCGTCGGGTTCATGTCTTTGGTCAGCGAGTAGTAGCGCCACTGGCCGACGGTGCTGTTGCGGTAGTAGCTGGTTTGCGCTTGCATCACGTGGCCGATGTTGCCGGCTTTGATGTAGTCGTAAGCCATGCGCCACGTCGGGTCGGCCATGCTCTGCACGCCGACGGTCATAGTGAGTTTGGTTTTCTTCCAAGCGTCGACGACGGCGTGGGCCTCGGCGATGGTGCGGGTCATCGGCTTTTCGCAGTAGATGTGCTTGCCGGCGGCGAGGGCGTCGATGGTCATCTTGGCGTGCCAGTGGTCCGGCGACGCGATCACGACCATGTCCACGTCCTTCTGGTCGAGGATCATGCGGTAGTCTTTGTTGACGTGCTTCTTGTCGTCTTCGATGCCCATCCGCTTGGCCGCGGGGTAGAGGCCTTGGCCTTTGCCTTTGCCCTTGGTTTGGTCGCCGTCCCAAACGTCGTTGGCGGCGACCGGCTTCACGCCTTTCTTCTCGGTCTGCATTTTCAGGATAACGTCGATGTGCTGCTGGCAGCGACCGCCGACGCCGAGGAAGCCGATGCGGACGGCTTCGTTGGCGCCTTTGACTTCGGCGTAGCTCTTGGCCGTCATCGAGAGCGCGGTGGCCCCGACGGCGGAGGCGGCGAAAAAGCCGCGGCGGGAGGGTTTGCTTTTCTTCGCGGACATGGGGAGAGGCTCCGAGGGTTTGGGGAACAAGAATCACTTCTTCGCCGGAGGCGGGATGCCCAATTCGCGGCAAGCACTTTTCGCAGTGTTGTTATTCACTTCGGCGTGACGGGGGATCGCAGTTCTTTTGTTGTTGGTGAGATGCCCCCACCACGCATGCTTGCTTCCTTCGCGGATCAACACGCATCCGTGTGCGAGCAGGTGGGCAATCAAGTCCCTGCGCTTCATGCGCCGATGCTCACTTCCTCGAACTCGCCATCCATTGTCAGTACGGCGTCTTCGCTATTCATGACTAAGATTTCCGATAATGCGGACTTCAGGTCATCGAGCAGTTCTTCGCGGGTGTGGGCTTGGCAATTCACCCCGCGCACTTCCTTGATGCACCCGATCCACCAGCCTTCGCTTTGGCGGATCACCGCCGAATAGGTTTGAGTCATCGCTTCGGCTCCTGACGAATCCACAGCTGACGTCAATCATACACGATCCGATGCCCGTTGTCGCCGGGGAATCACGGCAGGTATACCTTCCACTTCGGCATCTCCTTCTGCAGTTGCTCGGCACTGGCATGTTTCACTTTTGTGCCCCAAAGGCTGAGAAAATCCAAGTGAGCAAACCCTTTGATCATCGGCAGACTGGCATCGGTGATATGCGTGCCGTAAAGGTCGAGGCGCCGCAGTTCGGAGAGGCCCGCGAGCTGTTTCAGACCGGCGTCGCCCACGGTGCAACCCGAGATACTGAGGTATTTCATCGCCTTGTACCCGGCGATCACCGGCATCGATTTCTCGGTGATCTTGTCCCCGTTGATGAGCAGTCGCTCCATTTTTTTGAGGTTTTTGAGTTCGGCGATGCCGGCATCGGTGACGTTGAGGGTGGTTAAATCCAAGCCGCGCAGCTCCTGAATTTTGCCGATCTCTTTCAGTCCGACATCGCCGATTTTCGTGTGGTAAATCTCGAGGAACCGCAGGAATTTCATTTCGGCGAGAGTCGAGCAGGCCTTGTCGGTAATGCCGAAATTCTGGCCGAGTTCGAGGTGCTCGAGCTTGTCCAAGGCTTTCAGAACTGGCAGTCCCGCGTCGGTGATCTTCGTGCCGAACAGGCCGAGCGATTTGAGGTTCTTCATTTTCGCCAGCGTCTTGAGGCCTTCGTCGGTGATCTTGGCGCGCGCGAGTTGCAGCGATTCCAACTGATCCATCTCGGCGAGAATTTTCAGCGCGTCGTCCGTGATGGCACCCGACAGACATATGATCCGGGTGAGGCTTTTGAATTCTTTGAGTGCCGCCAAATCGGCGTTGGAGATACGCTCGAGGCCCGTGAAGTCGAGACCGAATGGAAAATCCGGGGCGACCTGTGCCGCTTTCTTCGGATTGAATTTCGGGTAGTAAAAGAAGCACGGTATGACGCCCGTTGGCTCCAATGCCTCCGGAGGATAGGCCACGCCCAGTGTACCGCGGTCTCGCAGTTTGCCGCAGAATCCGAGGCTGGCGTCCTCTTTCGCCCACGCTTCTTTCATTTCTTTGGACACTGCCTTCGGCTCTTCCGCCGAAATAGGAGTGGCAGTGAGTACCCACACGATTCCTGCCAGCATCCAGAAGCGCATCGGCGAGCCTCCGATTACGGTAGAAAGATCCGGCACTTGGGCATCTCCTTCTGCAATTGGTCGGCGCTCGACTTCTTCACATTCGTGTAGCGCAACTCGAGGAACTCCAGCTTCTCGAAGCCGCGGATCGTCGGCAAACTCGCATCGGTGATCTGCCAGCCGAAGACGCTCAGTTCTTGGAGATCCTTCAGCGCTTCGAGTTTTTTGAACTCGACATCCCCGGCAGCGGTTTTATCCGCGTGGGCGATGTTCAACGTGAGGTAGCGCAGCTTCTTCATTCCGAGCACCGCGGGGAGCGTTTCCGAGTTGACGCCGTGGCCGTCGATTTGGAATCGCTCCAATTCCGTGAGTGCCCCGAGCGTTTTCAACCCGGCCCCGGTGGCCTTCGTATTCATGATGTACAAGCCGCGGAGGTGCGTCATTTTCGCGATCGATTTCAATCCTTCGTCCTCGACTTTCGTGAGGTGAAGATCGAGGTATTTCAACTTCTTCAATTCGGCGATCGCGGGGCCGGCTTTGTCGGTGAGTTTTAAATTCACGCCGAGTTCGAGGTGTTCGAGTTTCTCGAACGCTTTCAGAATCGGGAGGTCGGCTTCGGTGATTTCCGTGGAGCGGAGCCCGAGCTTCTTAATGTTCTTCAAACGGGTCAGCATTTTGAGCCGGTCGGCCGTGAGTTTGCAGCCGTCGAGTTGCAGTTCTTCCAGTTGCGACATTTCCGACAGGATCTTGATACCGTCGTCGCCGAGCGGGGCACCGTACAGCGTGATGCGGGTGAGCGTTTTAAAACGCTTCAATTGTTCCAGTTCGCTCGGCTTCTTGATGTAAATCTTGATGCCGAAGGATGTCAACGGCTCTAGGAGTTTGTTCAACATTCCCGGATGATCCGAGAGGACGGCGTCGAAGCATGGGATAGCGCTTCCCGCTTCGAGCAGCGAATGGTCGTGCTGGTGCGATAGCGTGCCCGTATCGCGGGATGTGCCCATCCACCCGCAAGGGACGTTGGCTTTCTGCCAGGCTTCGACAACGTTTTTCGACAGCGGATCGCCCTCCGCGGCGCTCGCCGGCGCCGCAAGAAACACGAACCAAGCGATGCAGGCGAATCGGCGAATCATTTCTTTTGCTCCGAGAGCCACTTCCAGAGTTCCTTATCGCCGTAGGCGGCGTCCCAACTGTTGTGGCCGACGCCTTCGTACTCGGTGTACTTCGGCTTGCCGCCGGCCTTCTTCAGCGCTTCGATCATCGTGCGGGACAGCTCCACTTTCACGGCCGTGTCTTTGTCGCCGTGGAAGTTCCAACAGGGGATGTCTTTGATCTTGTCGGCGTCCTTGACGTTGCCGCCGCCGCAGACGGGGACGATGGCGGCCCATTTGTCCGGAAAGGCCGCGGCGTGGCTCCACGTGCCGTAGCCGCCCATGCTCAG
>JBBRUN010000065.1:0-15103 GCA_038247765.1 Gemmatales bacterium
CGTATTCGGCTGCGTTTTGACCACGTCCGCGAAAGAATCGAAGATCGGCACCGTGGCGACGAAGACGAAGAACGTCCCCGAACCGAACCAAAATCCGACGGCCAACACGTGGAGCATCCGCAGCAGAAGGTGCCGCCAAGCGCTGTCGCCGATGCGGCTTTCGGTGCCGATCCACAGCCGCGCGATATTCGTCCGATGCTTCACGATCACCACGACCGATCCGACGATGCAGAAGACCGTGACCAGCCAATTCGCAGCGCCGAAGGGATCGAGCTTGAACACCAACCGCGCAGCGACAAGCGCGAGCAGCGCTGCGATGGAGGCGAACGATACCATCCGCGTGGCGAGCACGGCGAGCGCCCACGTGCCGAGTGCGACCGCCGCCGGTAGAGGTACTAGCACCACGATGGCACCAGCGCCCGTGGCCACACCCTTGCCGCCGCGGAAGCCGAGATAGATGGGGAACAAATGCCCGAGGAACGCGCACGCTGCGACGCCGACCCGCAAGAAATTCTCGTCGATGGCGTCCGCGGTCCACAGCCGCGCCAGCGGTACGACGAGCGCGACGGGCATTACCCCTTTGAAAAAATCGAGGACGAAGACGAGCGCTCCGTAGGTTCGGCCGAGTACCCGCCCGGCGTTGGTCGCCCCGATATTGCCGCTGCCGACTTGGAACAAATTCACGCCGCGGGCGCGGCCGACAAGGTATCCGAAGGGCAGCGCACCCGCGAGGTAGGCCAATAGAAACAGTGCGGCGGTGATCATCGGGCGGACTGCTTCCGGGTTCGGGCTTCTTCGAAAACCGCCACGAGCGCGGCGTAATGATGCTCGAAGGTCCACGCCTGCGCGGCGGCGCGGGCCGCGATGGTCGCGTCGGCCCGATACGCGGGGTCGGTCAAGATCGTCAGCGCGTCGCCGAGTTCGCGCGCATCGTGCGGATCGGCGATAACGAATCCGTTCGATGGCGGATTCAACAACTCGCTCGCGCCGTTGAATCGCGTTGTGATCACGGGCAACCCGCAAGCGAGCGCTTCGAGCACGACGAGCGAACAGGGATCGTAGAACGTCGGGTGAACGAGGAAATCGGCGGCGAAATACGCATCCTTCGGCGACGGCCGGAAGCCCAGAAAAATCAGGCGATCTCGCACTCCGAGCGATTCCGCGAGACGTTCGTACCGGCCGAACTTCGGATGGCCGACGACCGCGATCTTCAGCGACGCATCGTGCGGCACTTGGGTCAAAGCCCGGATCAACGGGGCCAGCCCCTTCAAGCGGTAGTTCATGGCCACGAACAGCCCGACCGGGAGATCGTCCGCGATATTCCAACTCGTTCGTTCCGACTTGCGCAAGTCATCGCGATCCCCGGCTTCGAACCGATTCGGATCGATCGCACTGCGCACGACTCGCAGTTTCTCGGGGCCGATGCCGTAGAACTCGCGGAAGTGCCGTTGGACCATATCGCTGTTGACGACGACCATCGACCGCGCGTCGCCGAGGTACTGCTTGCGCTCGAGTTTGGCGAACGACCAACCCGCCGGGTCGAACCATTTGGCGATGCTCGCCACTATGCGCAGGAAGGCGTTCGCGTGCTTCCGCCGATTGTGAGCAACGCTCGCCCTGTGTAACCCGCCTTGCGGGTACAGGACATCCTGCCCCCATGTTTTGTCGAAGCCGACGGTGACATCGTGGACGCGTTCAGCGAGCGCTTTTGCCACGGCCCGCCCGAACCGCCAGGGTCGGAGGAAGCGCATGCCCTTGGGCACGTCGAGTTGGTGATAGTGCATTGACGGCGGCAGGGCGGTCGCGTCCCACCGGCAGGCGTAGAGGTGGACTTCGTGGCCATCTTTGGCGAGCCGGCGCGACAAGTCGCCGATGTAGGTTTCGCAGCCGCCGCGCGAGGGGAGCACCGATTCGTAGCAGAGGGCGATGTTCATCCGCGGGCTTTCCGTTTGGCGTTGTGCCGGCGGTATCGCCGCCACTTCCAAATCACGACTCGCCTCAACCGCGACGGTGGCCGAGCGGCGGTACCCCAATCGCCGGCGCGGTAGAACTTCCAGAATCGCAGGCGATCTTTGGCGTCGATGCCGGGCTCGTCCGAAGAGTAGAGCAACTGCGCGAGATCCTTACTGACATACCATTGCCAGCCGAGGCGGTGCCGGCCGAGGCGGTGGAAGTCGATCATCGTCACGCGGGCGCGCCACTCGGTTGGAATCGAATGGGTGTCCGCTTCGGCGATGTAGAAATGGCAGAGGTAGAGATCCTTGTGGAACAGCCGCTGACGGTGGAGTTCCCGACTGAGCCGGGCGATCTCGCGGATCAGACCGCGCTTCCAAATGGCGAATACTTCCGGTGCCAGACGTCGATAGGCGAGCGGGATCGCTTCGTGGAGTGCGAGCATCCCGGTGAGTTCTTCGACCGCGAGGAAGCTTTGCAGTTTCAGGCCGGGGCCGCGGAATTCGCCGCTGGCGACGGCGCGGGGCACCGGCAAGCCAGCCGCTGCGGCGCGCTGCAGATGCTCCCATTCTTGCAACCCCGGCGACCAAGCCGACGAAGGAAAGAGCCGCGCGAGAAGCCCGTGCCGGCGGGGGAGTTCGTAGTGTCGCTTGAGGTAGACGACGAGTTGTTCACCCGCTGCGGACTTCAGCGTCCAGCGGCCGATGGACCGTCCTTGTTTGGCATGGAAGCGATCGGTGACCGGCACGCTGAGGATGGTGCGCGACCACTCCGGGCCGGCGAACGCGGGCCAATCGGCCGACTGGTGCAGTATCGCGGAGATTGCCATCAAAGAACCGCCCGGGCGAATCGATCCCACTCGGTGTGGTCGGCCGCGCCCGACCCCAAGTACGAACGCAGCACCCGCATTTTATCGAGGTGATCCATCCCGGTGAGTGCACGTGCCAAATCGGCGCGGGCTTGACCCGGTGACAAGCGCCGGACAATCGACACGGCACCCGTTGACGCGACGGCCAATTCCGGGGTCAGTACGAGGAGCGGCTTCGCGCCGAGAATCACTCGGTGAAAGCGGCAACCGGCGTCGTGCAGGCGCTTCAAGAACTGGCCGATGTCGGCGAGGGTGCGGTTCCGCAACGGGTTGTCCGGAGTTATGGATTCGTGAATTCGAGTGCGGTCACACGCCCGGATAACCACGAACGATTGCATCTCAAACATCGACTTCCACCGTTGCCCGAAAGCCAAGAGTTTCGGGCCGGGGATGCCGAAGCGTTGGAGGTGGAAGCAGACCCGTGCGGCTTTGGCACCCGGTGAGCGCCACGGGCGTTCGCGGATCGCGGCGACGATGCGACCCAGCGGATCGACGGTGCGGTATCGCGTCAATTCGCCCTTCGTTCCACAGGGCAGAGTGATCGGTTCGACGTTAACCGGCAGGTCGTAGAACGGTTCGCACGCTGGCGATTTCGACCACGCACCGGCGATTTCGGGGATCGCCACGAACGCCTCGCCATCGAGCCAAACCAGCCGTTGCGGTGTTGCGTCCCGGACGCCGAGTTGCTGCCGGACGGACGAGCGTTTGAGTTGCTCGCGGGAGGCGTCACGGATCGCACGGGCGAATGCACCGCACCTCTGCGAAGGCGGTGTACCGCTCGCTTTCATTACGCGGCGGTAGGCCCAGAGCATCCGCAGTCGATCGCGGAGATTCACCGCCTCGTCGGGCAATGTCGCGCGGAGGGCGCCGAACCACGCGGTCGCTTCGGATTCTGAAATCGTGGGATTGTTCCGACTCGATTGCCAGTCGATCAACGTCGGTTGCAGGGCGCCGGGGCG
This sequence comes from Gemmatales bacterium, assembly GCA_038247765.1. Taxonomy (GTDB): domain Bacteria; phylum Planctomycetota; class Planctomycetia; order Gemmatales; family Gemmataceae; genus JALHQU01. The sequence goes on from JBBRUN010000065.1 coordinate 3,781, forward strand.
GACGAGAACGTGCTTGGCCGCGAGTTCCGGCGTGCCGATTCCGGCGGCGTGGCACTCCGCCAACATCCGGCCCAATCGCTCGGCGAGCAGCCGGCGTTCGTCCGCTGACAACGAATAGTCAGCGAGGAGATCGCGGAGTGGAATCATCCCGGTCAATTCTTCGATCAACACGTAGGCCCGCCCCTCGGCATCGTGTCCAAAGGCCAGCCATTGCGGGCCGGGAATGCCGAGATCTTCCAGTTTTTGCAGGGTGCGGGCTTCGCGCTCAGCGCGGGAAACCCAGCCGAATCCGTCCCGCCAATTGCAGAATCGCGACCGGTGACCGACGATGTGCTCGCGCTTCAAGTACGCGCCGCGCACCGAGACGCCGGAATGGAGTTCGACCTTCACGACGTGCCGGTCGGCGTGCCCGCAGACGACCTCGCCGCGCAGTGCCAGAACATCGGCCGCAGATGTGATACCGCACTTGCCGAGCCACGCGCGGTAGCGCGGGTGGAATTCGATCCGGCCGGCGGCGGTCGATTCAACCGGCGCGGCGATGACGGGCGTGGCGGTCAGCATCCTGCTGGTCCTCGGGTGAAAGCAATCGGATCGTCGCGGCGAAAACTTCGGGCGGAGTCAGGGTAGTCATGCAGCGGTGGTCGAGAGGACAGATCCGCAGTTGGCACGGCCCGCACGGCACCGGTTTTTGCAGATGGATGGCCTTCGAAAAGTACGTTTCCGTCCAACCGATGTGCGTCGGACCGAACAGCGAGACCACCGGCCGGTCGAACGCCGCGGCGAAGTGGCGCGGGCCGCTGTCGGTCGTCACGAGGCACGCCAACCGGCGGACGATGGCTTTCGTCAAACCGAGTGACAGCGGACTGTCAGCGAGGCTGACGACCCCTACCGCGCCGGCTTGGGCGACGATCTCCCGGGCCACGTCCCGTTCACTCGGGCCGCACAGGACGACGACGGCGTACCCCCGCGTCGCAAACATCTGGGCCAATTGCGCGAAATACTCCGTCGGCCAATGTTTGGACGAACCGAACGCCCCGCCCGGATTCAAGCCAATGACAGTCGGAAATGCTTCGAGTTTGAGGCTCTTCCAAACATCCTCCGCCGTCGCTTCGTCCGCATCGGTCGTGAACAATTCCATCCGGTGGCCCGGTTCGGGGACACCGAGCAACCGCACGACGCGGTTGTAGTCGTCGATGGCGGGCATCGGTTTGAATTGGCCGTGCGCACCGCGCTCGGCGTAGAGCCGCTTCGTTAAAAGGGCATCGCGGCCGTAGCGGGCGAAGCCGAAGAGCGACCGGCAGCCGCCGAGTTTGGCGAGCAACGCCGTGCGGAACGAATTCGGAAACAAGATGCCCGCGTCGATGGGCCGGCGGCGGAGTTCACGGGCCACGTTCCAGAATCGCTGCTCGCTCGGCCCGCCCTTGCCGAAGAAGATCGTCCGTTGAAACCACGGAGCCCCGGCCAGCGTTTCGCCCACGTACGGTTTGCACACGGCCAGCAATTCCGCATCCGGGAAGAGTTCGCGCACGGCCCGGATCGCCGGCGTCGCCATGACCACGTCGCCGATCCAATTCGGTAGAAAGAGTGCAATTCGCTTCATTCTTCCAACGGCTCCGGCAGAATCGAATCGAGGCGTGTCAAGAGTTCGGCCAAGCCGGTGTCGAAGACCAAACCGACGCGCACGGCCAGCAGCGCCCGGCCCGCGAGATCGGGCGTGCGCAGCTTCACCCAGTCTTTTTGGGTCGTGACTACTGTCGTGCCATCGGGGAATGTCGCGGCCCAAGTTCGCAGGTTCTCAACGTCGTCCCGCGTGTAGGCGTGGTGGTCGGCGAACGCTTTGCAGCCGAGCACTGTGATGCCGAGGTCGGTGAGCGTCCGCCGGAACGCGTCCGGATTGCCGATGCCGCAGAACGCGGCGACCGATTGACCAAACAGCGAATCGGCTTCGGTCGGTTCGTGCCCTTCGCGGATCAATTCAATTGGGACGTGCCGGGCGGTCGCCAACAGCAGATGGGGGAATCGCCTTTCCAGTTCCGCCAATGTTTGCTTGACGCTCTCCGGTGCGGCTTGATCGCAGCGCGTCAGGATCGCGGCATTCGCCCGCTTCAAACTCGCCATCGGCTCACGGAGCAAGCCTCGGGGAAACAGATACTCGGCGAAGATGTCCCGCGTCGCATCGATCAGCACGATGTCGAAATCGCGGTGGAGCCGGCGGTGTTGGAAGCCGTCGTCGAGGATGAGCACTTCGCTTTCGAGTTCTTCGAGTGCGGTCTTGGCGAGTTCGAGTCGATCGCGCCCTTGTAGGTGCGGAACATCCGGCAAGTTTTCTTCGAGCAACAGCGCTTCGTCGTTGGGGCCGGAGTCGCTGCCGTATCCTCGGCTGAGGATCGCGACGCGGCGCTCGAGGGAGCGCAGATAGCGGGCGAAGAATTCCACGGCCGGAGTTTTGCCCGTGCCGCCGAGGGTGAGGTTGCCGATGGAAATCACCGGGAGCGGCACCCGCACGGCGCGATTCGGATTGCGGTCGTAGCGGCGATTGCGGAACCACACACCCAGTCCATACGGGAGCCTCATCCACCAGCAAGCGGCGCGGAGGAGCCAATAACCGAGGCCCGGCTGGAGCTGGCGGATGGCGGCGTCGAATGTCTGGACGAATCGCGGCACGCGGTCCATCTCGGGTAACTGTGATGATCGCGAGTGAAGGTACACATTTTACAAACGGAGTGTCAACCGCGGCTTTGCAAAGAGGTGCGCTCATTTATTTTGCAGACCTCAGCTGATAGCCGATAGTCGCGCGATCCGCACGATCCCCTTCCCGCCCACGAATCCTTCGCAATCGATGTCCCGATCCACGAATCGCTTGACCGTATCGATGTTCGTCAGCAGGTGGTTCGTGACCTCCGACACCGCGTATTCGCTGGCATCGTCGCTGAACGCGAGCGGCAAAAGGATTTGGTCGGCCGAGTGGGGATCGACCGGGCAACCGCTGGTGCGGAACGCCAAGGCTTCTTCCACCGCCGCATCGGCGACCGCTTCGGTGGGACGTCCGCGCTCGCCCAATGAAGTGAAGACCGTCGGTACCGGAGCTTGCCGGAAGATGACTCCCGCGACTGCGCCGGGGCCGTTCTCCCAAGTTTCCTCCGAGATGTGGCTCTCGACCTCGGCCATCTTCAACTTGTGCTTCAACCGGCGCGCCAAGCTTTTTCCCACGGAAGCCGGTAGGTCAGCAATACCCGCGAAGCCTCCGGCCGTCGTCAGTGCGGGGCAGCTCGTGAGTTTCAACCCGCGGATTCGCGAACTCGCCTGCAATGTGGCTTCGATCTCACCACCGCCGCGCGGGTAGAATCCGGGCCGGATCATTTTCAGCGAGAGCTCGACGCCCAGTTTCGCCAAATACCCGGCCCATGTCGTTTCGAGGAAGTGGTAGCTCGGTGCCGCCATGACATGCGTACCGCCCGTGATCTGCACCGTGCTCGGCGCGCCGCCGCGCAAGATCAACGGCAGATAGACCGTGTGCAGCACGAGGGCCGTCGCCCCGGCCGTGTTGATGACGAACCGATAGTTCCCCGCTTTCACAGACGACGGTTCGAAATGCAGCACGCTCGAACCTAGCGTGCCTCCTTTGTAGTTCGCCCCGCCGATTTGCGACGCGGCCCGGACGCAGGCCAAATGCTGCGCCGCCAACCCCGGCTTCGGCCGGTTCGCCCGGATGTTGATCAGCTTGAAAGGCTTCCCCGTGAGCAACGCTAACGCCAATGCCGAGCGCAAAATCTGCCCGCCCCCTTCCCCTTCGCTGCCGTCGATCTGGATCATAGTCGCACCGGTGGAATCGACTCGTTACAACCAGAGACGCGGCGGCGGCGTCGAGGTTCGAGTGGAATCCTACCGGCTCGCCCGGAGCGTCGGCAATGTGAAATCGACCGTGTGCATTTCCCCGGCCATGAATTCGACCTTGCGATCTTCCGATTCCGGTTGACCGTTGCGGCTCGTTTCCATCCGCAGGGTGTAGGTGTAAAGTTCGCCTTTCTTCAGCACGGGCGTCGTGAATTCGCGGATGGCGTCCGTCCGATTATTCTTCTTGGCATCGACGTACAGCGTCGCACCGGTGGGCAATTTCACCGTGATCTTCGCCCGGTCCGACAGCGCTTGCGGCGGCGGAACCACCGTCACCGAGCCACCGCCGAGTGGCGGCAACGGTTGCGGCTTGTTCACCGTCGGCGTGCCCGTCGGCAATGCCGGGGTGTGGAACGACGGGATTTCCGGAATCGAAGGCGTCAGCGGCGAACCGAATTTCGGTTTGTCCGCAAACAGTTCCGGCGGGGCCACCGTCGGCGTCCGGGCCGATTGCTCGTTGAATTCCAGTGTCTTCGTTTCCCCGGCCCGGATCTGCACCCGCTTCGTCCGCGCGATCACTTCCCCATCGCGGAGGTATTCGATCCGCATGTTGTAAACCGCATCGCGATCCGATGGCAGCGGCGGCGTCACGAAACGGCGCTCGTCCGACTTCAATATCAACTGCCGGCCTTCGGCGAACAGCTTGGCGTCTTCCGGCAAGCGGACGATCACGATACCGCGACTACGCTCGTCGATGACCGTCGGCCGGTAAGTATCCCGTTCACTCGGCACCGAAGTCGGCGGCGATAATGGCACCGTGTCGTAGCCGCCACCGGGCACGATCATCGGGGAGCCAGCCGCGCCGAGGCATCCTGCGCCGTAGCCCGAGTTCGTCGGGATCGGTTGGGCGAAGTCGCCGGGGATCGACATCGGTGGGAAGGCGTTCCCGCTGCACGACGTGCCGAAGCACGCTGACGAATAGCCGAGATCGCGGCGATTTCCATTGCAACTGCTGCCGTTGCAACTGCTGCCGTTGCAGCTCGAACCTTGGCACGATCCATTGCAGTTGGAGCCGCTGCCGGCGCTGCGGCCATTGCAACTGCCGTTGCACGATCCGTTGCAACCCGAGCCGAAGAAGTTGAAGAACGACACGATCCGCCCGTGGAACAGCCCGCCGCCGCAACAGCCGTTGCAACTGTTGCCGTGGCACTTGGCGCCGTCGGACTGCGACCGGCTGTCCGAGTTGCAGCCGCTGCCGCCGGCCAAGTCGCGGAAGAATCCGTTGAATTGCGCCCCCTCGGGAGCGGTGGCCAAAGCCGTCATCATCACCAGCGTGTACATTGGAAACATCCTCGGCAGTCGGGGGTGCCAGCGGTCGCATTTCGACACACTGGGGGTTTTGGGCCGACGTTGACGAAAGAATAAGCACGCAAATGCGTGCGGTCAAAACGACTGACGGTAAGATTTACAACTTGAATTCGCCTGTAGGGTTCGGCTCCCGCGTTACGGGACCGATGGCTATAATTGGAACAATCGGCCCGGGAAACTGGGCAAAGTGTACGGCTTATAACGGGGCGCTCGATGTCGCAACGCAATCTCGCTTGGATGCTCGTCGTACCCGCTTTGGTGCTCCTCGGGGCCGTTCTCTCGGCCACCGCGCCGCCGCCGGAGAAAGATTACAAGCTCGTTCGCTCCGTCGTCGATGTCCTCGCCGAGGTCGATAAAAACTACGTCCGCGAACTGACGGACGACGAGAAAAAGAAGCTCGTCGAAGACATGATTCACGGCGGCCTGAGCAAACTCGACCCGCACAGCACTTACTTCAACGAAGAAGAACTCAATCAATTCACTTCCGACACCGAAGGCAAATTCGGCGGCATCGGGGCCTACCTGTCGCTGCATCCGCAATTGCAAATCTTGATGATCGAATCGCCGATGGTCGGTACGCCGGCGTTCGAGGCCGGGCTGCAATCGGGCGACATAATCTACAAAATCGACGGCGAAACGACGGAAAACATGAGGGTCGACGAGGCCCGCGGCAAGATCAAAGGCGATGCGGGAACCAAGGTCGTGCTCAGTATTTTGCGCATCGGGACGACCAAGTTGGAGGATGTCTCGCTGACCCGAGCGCAGATCAAGATCCACGCCGTCCGCGGCTTCGTCCGCGATCCGAACGACGTGACCAAGTGGGATTTCCTCGCCGACAAGGAAAACAATATCGCCATGATCCGGCTGTCGGCCTTCAACGAAAATACCGGCGAAGAAATGAAAGCCGCGGTGCTGGAAGCCGAGAAAGCCGGGGCCAAGGCGATGATTTTGGACATGCGCAACAACCCGGGCGGCCTGCTCAGCCAAGCGATCTTCGTCTCCGACTTGTTCCTGACTTCGGGCCGGATCGTGTCCACCAAAGATCGCACGGGTACCGGTCGCAAGTGGGAGGCGAAGAAAGACGGTACCGTTTTTGGCGAACGCCCGATGGCGGTGCTCGTGAATTCGGAGAGCGCCAGTGCCAGCGAGATCGTCGCGGCGGCGCTGCAAGACAACGGCCGGGCCGCGATCGTCGGCGAGCGGAGCTACGGCAAAGGAAGCGTGCAGAAAATCTTCGAATTGTCGGATCGCAAGTCGGCGGTGAAGCTCACGGCCGAGGTCTGGCTGACGCCGAACGGCAGGAACATCCACCGCTGGCCGACTTCGAAAGAAACCGACGAATGGGGCGTGAAGCCGGACACCGGCCTCGATGTGAAGCTGACCAACGAAGACCGCCGGCAGCATATGTTGGTGCTCAATCAACTCGACAAGATCAAGCCGAAGGGGGAAGCGCCCAAGCCCGGCCCGGACGAACCAAAGCTCGACCCGAACTACAAAGACAAGATCTTGGAGAAGGCCCTCGAGCACCTTCGGAAAAAGCTGGTGATGGGGCCGGAGCGGAAGCCGTCTTAACTATTTTTCCGTCACGGATGACACCATGAAATTTCAAGGCATCCAGATTCTGCGCGCGATTGCGGCCTTGACCGTGGCCGCCAGCCACCTCAGCCTGTACTCGACTCGGATTTTTCATTTCGATTTTGCGATTCTCGACTTCTTCGCCACCCACGCCATCATCAGTTACGCGCTCGTGCTCTTCTTCGGCATCAGCGGGTTCGTGATGGCCCACGCCATGCGCGCCGCCCCGCCGGGGGAGTTCTTACTGCTGCGGCTATTGCGGCTCTACCCGACCTACTGGTTCGCCGCGCTCGCGGTCATGGCCCTCAAGTTGATCCGCGACGGCCACTACAACGTCTCGGCACTGCAGATTGTCACCGGCCTGTTTTTGATGCCGCGCGGCGACAATGTGCACTTCGCGCTGAGCGTCGAATGGACGCTGGTCTACGAACTTTTCTTCTACCTCGCGATCACGCTCTTCGCTTGGATCGGCGGCTATCGGGGCTTTCTCATCGGCTGCGGGCTTTGGCTCGCGGCGATCGTCATCCGCTGCGTTGTTTGGCCCAATCAAGGCATGATCGAAATGACGGCCCGGCTGCACTGGTCGAACGTGCCGCTGTCCGGCTGGCACATCCCGACGCTCATCGGCGTCTTCGCTTACCAGATTCGCGAACGCTCGGGCACGCTGGCCCTCGGCTGGAAGTTCCTCGCGGTCACGCTGCTGTTCCACTCGTATCTCTACGCGCAGAAAACGGAACTTTGGCTCGTCATGGAAGGCGTGGCCGCAGCGCTGATGATTTGGTGGTTCGCCGATATGGCGATTGCGGACACCCACTTTTTGGTTCGCCTCGGCGACGCGTCGTACGGGATCTATTTGCTGCACGTCCCGATCATTATCGCTTATTTGGAGCTGATGCACGACCGCTTTGGCTGGGTAGGCCCCGGCAGTTGGAATCTTCTGCCCGCCGCGTGGATGCTGGTGCTGTCCATCGGTTTCGCCTACGGTTGGTTCGAATCGAAGATGTACCGGCGGATGCGGAAATGGGCGGGTCGAAATTCCGGGCGGGCTGAGTCTTTCGAGTGCGAAGGGCGGGACTTGAACCCGCACAGCCTTGCGGCCGCAAGAACCTAAATCTTGTGCGTCTGCCAATTCCGCCACCCTCGCAGGGTCTTTCCTAGCTTATCGCCTTTGGCCCGGCCCGCCAGCGGGGGGTCGCTCCGGGGTGTAGTTCCGGAGGTAGTCGGTCAGGCTGCGGGCGTAGCTCGTGCGGAGGTTGCCGATGCCGGTCATTTCTTCGATGGCCTCTTCGTTTGTCCAGCCGTTGTATTCCATGCGGTAGATCGCCACCATCGCCCCGGTGCGGTGCTCCCCGGCGAAGCAGTGAATGAGCATCGGCCGCGGCGTGACATCCGGATTCGCCAACAGCTTCAAGAACTGCCGTTTGGTTTCTTCGCCCGGAATTTTGTCACCCGAGTATTCCCAATCCGGGATGGGCAGACGGTGGAACTTCCGCCCGGTCGCTTCGCAGTAGGTCTGTTCGAAATCGTCGCTCTGCTCGCTGCCGGAGAACTTCGCATCGCGGATCGAAAAGACGGTCTTGATGTCGCGTTCGCGGACGGCGCGTTCGAATGCTTCCGGGCTCATTTGGCCGCTGCGGTAGAGTTCGTCGCGCTCGACGGTGCGCAAGTTCCGCACCGTCCTCACTCGGTTCACTTTGTGCAAGAGCGGCGTCGCCACGATGAGCGCGACGATCGCCACGGGCAGCAAGACTTTCAACAGCATCGGGCGAATCCTTCGTTCAAACGGCGAGGCTCGGGGCCGCGCCGACATTCGGTGCCCGCCGGCGCCTCAGCCAACCGAACAGGGTCTTGTAATTCCGTGTCGGCGGTTGCATCTCCGTCGTCGTCGGCCGCAGGATCATGAGGATCAAGAGCGGGGCATACCAGAGCACATATTCTCCGCCCCGGTCGGCGAACCAAAACTGGATGCCGATGAGCAGCACTGAATTCGCCGCCAGCAATTGGCCGAAGTCGCGGGCCGTCGGCCAGAAGAACGAGCCGAAAGCGAAGGCGGCGAAGGCGATGAACACCGGCAGCCGGTAGGCCCAGTGGACGCCGGCCCAAATGCCGTCGAGCTTGACGCTGCGCCACGGTTGCCAATCGCCGAGGTACAGCGTCTGCCAGATGCCGGAGGTGTATTCGCCGCCGAAGATCAACGCCGGCACCGTCACGGCCAAACTGATGATGGTGAAGCTGGCGAACCAGAGCAGAAAAGTCCCTTGGCCACGGCCGCGGTAGAACTGCCACCACACCGGTAGGAGCACGATGGGGAAGAACGATGTGCCCACGGCGATGCCGAAGAGAATGCCGGCGGCGACCGGTTTGCGATAGCCGAGAAATGCCCCGAGCAGCAAGGCCGTCGGCCAGACGTGGTGCGAATGGTCGAACCGGTAGCTCGTGAACGGCAGCGTCAAGTATAGGGCCGCGGCACCGGCGCCGGTCGCCGCATCGCGGAAGTGGATCCAGCCGATGAGCAACAGCAGTACCGCGACCGCGATCTGGCAGCCGATGGCGATCCCGCGGCTGACGATCAACTTCGGTTCGGCCGTTTGCGCGATTCCGACCGAATCGATCACGGCGATCTTCGATCCCGCATCGGCGATCAACCCGACGAGCAATGCCCCGGCGATCCAGAAGAGCGCCGGCGTGCCGAGGTTCACCGCGACCCGCGGGCGTTTGACGGCCGTGACATCGAGCAGGCAGCGCACGAACCAAAATCCGGAGACGCCCAGCAGCCAAGCGTAGCCGAGGAAGGCGATACCGGAATCGCCGGTGCCGTCGGCGATCAGCAGAAAGCCGGGGGCGAAGAATAACAGCGCGAGCAGATCGAGATTCCGCAACACGAGCAAGCGCTGGAATTGGAAAAAGACCGCCACCGCCAACGCGAACGCAGCGTAGAACCACACCGCCGGGTGCGGGGACTCGAAATGGAAGAAGAGGCGATGAGGCACGGCGATTCCGCACTGGAGAACACTCTGCAAAGATTATCGCGGAAGGTCTTTACAATGCAAGGTTAGGGGTATGCTCGCTAGGCCAAATGACGTCCGGAATCTGTTTTCCAGCTTCGTTGTCAGCACTAAGACTGTTCCTGTAACATTTGACAGAATTCTGGTGTCCGAGGGTAGTCGCCACGGATTGCTCCCACGATAAGCTAATTGCTTTGCCGCGCAACCTTCGGAGTTTATCCCGTGGCCAAGATCAAAGTCAAGAACCCCGTCGTCGAGATGGACGGCGACGAGATGACCCGCATCATCTGGCAAAAGATCCGCGAGAAACTCATCCTCCCGTACCTCGACATCGACCTCAAATACTTCGACCTCGGCATCGAACACCGCGACGCCACCGACGACAAGGTGACGTTCGACAGCGCCGAAGCGACCAAGAAATACGGCGTCGCCGTGAAGTGCGCTACCATCACGCCGGACGAAGCCCGCGTGAAGGAATTCGGCCTGAAGCGCATGTACCCGTCGCCGAACGGCACGATCCGGAACATCCTCGACGGAACCATCTTCCGCGAGCCGATCGTCTGCAAGAACGTCCCCCGGCTCGTCGGCCACTGGGATAAGCCGGTGGTGGTGGCCCGTCATGGCTTCGGGGACCAATACAAAGCGAGCGAAATCCTCTTCCCCGGCGCCGGTACAGTGAAGCTGACCTACACCCCGGCCGACGGCGGGCCGGTCATCGAGAAGGAAGTTTTCAAAGCCCCGAGCGCCGGCGTCACGCTGGCGATGTACAACCTCGACGCCAGCATCAAAGGCTTCGCCCGGGCCTGCTTCCACTACGGTTTGGCACGCGACTACTCGGTCTACCTCAGCACGAAGAACACGATCCTGAAAATCTACGACGGTCGCTTCAAGAACCTCTTCCAAGAGATCTTCGATGCCGAGTTTGCAGCCGCGTTCGACGCCAAGAAAATCACTTACGAGCACCGCCTCATCGACGACATGGTCGCGGCCAACATGAAGTGGTCCGGGGGCTACCTCTGGGCCTGCAAGAACTACGACGGCGACGTGCAGTCCGACACCGTCGCGCAGGGTTACGGCTCCCTCGGCCTGATGACGAGCGTGCTGACGACACCGGACGGCAAGACCGTCGAAGCGGAGGCGGCCCACGGCACGGTGACCCGGCACTACCGCGAGCATCAGAAGGGGAAGAAGACGAGCACGAACCCGATCGCCAGCATCTACGCTTGGACCCGCGGCCTCATCTACCGCGGCAAGATGGACGGCACGCCGGATGTGGTCGCATTCGCGGAGACGGTGGAGAAGGTCTGCGTCGACATGGTGGAGTCCGGAAAGATGACCAAAGACTTGGCGATCCTCATCGACGCCAATGCGCCGTACCTATCGACGGATGAGTACTTGGATGCGGTGGATGCGGAATTGAAACAGCGGATGGCGTAAACGATTTGGCGAGCCGGGGGGCGGGGGCGGGGGGGTGGTATATTAAAAATTAGAAAAACAACCCCCCACCCGCCCCGGGCCCCACGACCAAAAAAAAGACCAGA